>JAFPUA010000078.1 GCA_017413305.1 Candidatus Ruminimicrobiellum caprinum | reverse complement strand
GTTCCCTACGGGAACAAAATCTGTTTCTGCTACAACTTTCTGCCCTTCAGGTGACAAAGTATAGTCTATAAAATCTTTTACAATACCCTGAGGTTCACCATTGGTATATAAATATAAGGGTCTTGATATAGGATATTTGCCATGCATAACATTTTCTATAGTCGGTAAATAAAATTCTTTTGAATCTTTTGCAGATATTGCCAAAGGCTTAGTTTGGCTGTTCATAAAACCTATTCCGACATAACCTACAGCATTTGGGTTTTGATAAATTTCATCTACAATTGCTTGAGAAGATGGCATCAATAATGCTCGAGGAGAAAATTCATCTTTGCTTTTAGGATCGTCAAGTCTTATAACATTTTCTTTAAAGAACATATGAGTTCCGGAATTACTTTCACGAGACAACAAAACAATCTGTCTGTCTTCTCCTCCGAGCTCTTTCCAGTTAGTAATTTTTGCCATAAAAATATCCCGCAGTTGTTCCATGGTAAGTTCACTTACGGGATTTTCTTTATTTACAAGTACTGCCAGTCCGTCAAGACCAACGATAAATTCTTTATAAGTAATACCTTTGCTTTGTGCAAGTTTTGTTTCTATTTCTTCCACCTGTCTTGATGCCATAGCGATGTCACATGTATCATTTAATAAGGCGGCAAAACCTGTTCCGGTTCCTCCGCCTGTAACACCAATATTGATAGTATTATTTATATTATTAAATTTTTCTGCCCACACCTGAACTAAATTAACAATAGTATCAGAACCTTTAATCTGCATACCCGAACCCTTGTTCCCATGAGATCCGGAACAAGAAGTTATTACAAATAATGATATCATCAATGCTGTAAAAATTTTTATTCTATGCATATGCTCTGTATTATATTAATTTTTGGATAGATTTTCAATAAAAAAAGAACTTGGCTTTAATATACCAAGTTCCTTTTTTATTTTATATGTTTATATTATAGCATTGTTTTTCTAAGCTCTTCCCCGGTTTTACTGCTTAAATATGCAGGAGGAACATCGAATATTGTTTTTGCTCCGGTTTGACCTTCTTTGCTCATCTTGTAAGCTGCTCTTGCAAAAGCTACAAGGACGCTGGTTGTAAATTCCGGATTGGAATCAAGTTTTATGTTATATTCAATTACATGATTATTAATTTTATCACCACTGCCGGTTTTCCCTGTCCTGATAACACATCCGCCGTGCGGAAGTCCTGAATGATTTTTTTTCATTTCTTCAGCTGTTATAAAGTGAACTGTCGTATCATAGTCAGAAAAATAATTCGGCATCTCTTTTATTTCTTTTTCAATTCTTGCTTTATCTGCATCATCAGCAGCTACGACAAAACATTCTCTTGTATGTTTTTGTCTGGTTGTAAGTTTTGGATTTTCACAATTTTTTACTGCTTTAAGAGATGCTTCTACAGGAATAGTATATTGTCTTGCATCTAATACACCGTCGATTCTTCTGACTGCATCAGAATGTCCTTGACTGACACCTTTCCCCCAAAAAGTGTAATCTTGACCATCAGGCAAAATTGCATTTGCATACATTCTGTTCAAAGAAAAAAGACCGGGATCCCAACCGATAGAAATGATACCGATTTTTCCGGATTCTTTTGCAGCTTTATCTACATTTGCAAAATGTTCAGGAATTCTTGCATGTGTGTCAAAACTGTCAACAACATTAAACATTTTTACATATTTTGGAGTTTGAACCGGCAAATCTGTTGCACTGCCACCACACAAAATTAAAACATCTATTTTATCTTTCCAATTTTCTATTTCAGAAACATTTAGAACTTTTGTATCGGAGTTTACTTTTAAATCTTTTGGATTTCTTCTTGTAAAAATTGCAACAAGTTCCATATCGGGATTTTGTTTTACGGCAAGTTCTAC
>JAFPUA010000009.1 GCA_017413305.1 Candidatus Ruminimicrobiellum caprinum | reverse complement strand
ATTCAAGATTTTGGCATAAGGTATTAAGGGATATGGGACTTATAAAGAGTGATGAACCGTTTATGAACCTTTTAACACAAGGAATGGTTACACTCGGTGGAAGTGCAATGTCTAAATCAAAAGGTAATATTGTAAGTCCGGATGAAATAGTTTCAAAATATGGTGCAGATACCGCAAGACTTTTTATACTTTTTGCAGCACCTCCGGAAAAACAGTTGGATTGGTCAAGTGACGGTGTTGAAGGTTGTTGGAGATTTATTAACAGAGTTTGGAGATTACAAGAAGTTGTAACCACAAAAGCTCAAACTCCTGCAACAGATAAAGCAAAACAAGATTTATTAAGAGCAATGCATGTTTGTATAAAGAAAGTTACCGAAGATATATCTCAAAAATCACAGTTTAATACAGCAATATCTGCCGTAATGGAACTTGTAAATGCAATGTACACATATAAACACCATGCAAACGATGATGGGTTATCAAAACAGGTTTATGAAACAATCGTATTGTTACTTTCGCCGTTTACACCACATTTATGCGAAGAAATATGGAGTATTTTAGGTCACGAAAATTGTGTATCTGTAGCACAGTGGCCAAAGTATGATGAAAAATATATTAAGCAAGATACAATAGAAATACCGGTTCAGGTGAACGGAAAATTAAAAGGAAAAGTAAATATAGATGTTACCGCAGATGAACAAACGGTAAAAAATATTATTTTGGAAGATGAAAAATTAAAAACAATATTTGAAGGCAAAAATATTGTAAAATTTATATATGTAAAAAATAAAATTATAAATGTCGTCGTTAAGTAAAAATGCAAAGCATTTTTACAGAGGAATGGAGGAATAGAGGTCTGGAAGGATAGAAAAAATAACAAACAAAAAGGGAAAAATTGTTTTTTCTGTTTCTATACATCCAGTCAAAATCTCGTAGAAATTTTAGTCCATACATCCATCCCTCAACACATCAAAATCGCTTCGCGATTTTTTAAGGGGTTTTATGAAAAAAGTATATTTGTTTATTGTTTCATTATTTGCATTATTGTGTGCATGTGCATCACCTTACGATCCTGCTCCGCAGTTGTTACCGTCTTATGTAAAAAATGTGTATGTAAGGCCTGTTGTAAATAATACAAATCAGTATGGATTGGAAGATAAGTTTACTAAAGCGATAATAGATGAATTTATGAGAGACGGAAGACTTTCCGTAGTAACAACTGAAGAAGAAGCTGATGGTGTAGTTGTTTGTGAAATCAAAAGGTATGTTTTGCAACCGTTAACTTATGATGCAAATATGGTAACAGAACAATATAAATTATGGATATTGGTAAATGTATATTTTATAGATAAACATGAAAATATTACTTTGTGGGCAGAACCGAATATGGAAGGAATACAGATATATGCAGATAGTGTAAAAGTAGGTTTTGGCGGAATGACCGAAGAAGAAGCAAGAGAATATATTTGGGATAAATTATCAAGAGATATAGTTAAAAGAACCATAAAAGGTTTT
>JAFPUA010000008.1 GCA_017413305.1 Candidatus Ruminimicrobiellum caprinum | reverse complement strand
GAAGATTTGGAAGATGCATTATAAGGATCACCACCATTTCCACAATTATAATTTGCTAAGTAATTTTTGCTATAATTCTCATAATAACTTTGTTGCGCAGAAAGTATAACACCGAGCAAAGCATAACCTTCTGATTGTTTTGCTTTTGTAGAATAGCCTTTATAAATAGGTCCTGATATTGCTGACAACACAGCAATAATTACAACAACTAAAATTACTTCCATTAAAGAAAAACCTTTATTATTTTTTTTCATAAACTTACTCCTTTTTTATTTTTACAAATATGTAGCTCCACCACCTGTTATGTCGTATCTCAAACCAAGTGTTTCCATATGAGGAGCACAAACATAAGCAGTGAATTGATGACCATCTGTACTTTTGATTCCCAAAGAAAAGAAAGTATAGTATTTATTACCTCTAGCATCTATACCTAATACTGTTGAATTAGATGTTCCATGAAGCCCATTGTTATGTACCCATCCATCTTTGAGACGATCTAAAAATGTACCTGTTTCACTATGGTATGTTTGTTGTGCAGAGAGTATTGTTCCAAGTAATGCATACCCTTCAGCGTGTTTTGCATTAGTTGAATAACCGTTATAGAGTGGTCCTGAAATTAAAGAAAGGATTACAATTATTGTTACAACCATTACTATTTCAATAAGAGAGAAGCCGTTTCTTTCTTGTTCGATTCTACATTTTGTTAATTGTTTCATAAAAAATCTCCTTTTATTTTATTTATTTTTTGGAAATTCTACATGGGAGAATTTTCATAAGAACAAAATAAAAAGCGACTGTGTATAATAGCTGAGGCAATTATATCACAGCCGCTGGCTTTCGCATCCGAAGATGCGAAAGATAAAACTATGAAAATAAATCAACATAGCACCTGATTTATTCTCACAAATTTTCAGACGACTGTTTTTGGACCCTCAGCTACTTTTGTTCTCACAAAAGAGATTCTACCTTCCGTAGAATTTCCAAAAACATTCAATATTTAGTTATTAAAAGTACATTACACTTAAAACTACATTTTTATTATAACCTAAAACATTTTCTAAGTCAAGGAAATACTTAATTTTTCACATATCAATAAATCGTACGGATAAACAATTTATAATTTATACTTGTTTTCTTCGATATATTTTTATTTCTTTTTACTCAATTTTATTTTTATTAATTCAATTTCTTTTTTTAATAAAGAATTTTCTATTTCTACTCTCCTAATTTTTTCTTCAAGAAAACTAAATTTTATTTTCATTTCTGTGGAATTTTTATTAGATTTATCACTAATTTCATTTTCTATAAAATATGATATCGGAACATTAAAAACTTTAGATATTTTTCTTAAAGAAGAAATACTTGGTTTTCGAACTCCATTAACCCAACGACTAACAAGTTCAGCACCTACACCAAGTTTTACAGCCAGTTCTCTTTGTGTAAAACCTTTTTCAAACATAATATTTTTAAACTGTTTACTAAAAAAAGATTTTTCTTTTTTCATAAAATTCTCCTCATACATTTTATGCAAAAAAAATAAAATTCTTGACTTTTTGTACAATAAAAAGCTATAATATTAGCCTAAAGTTAGCCAAACAAACATTTTTGTTAAATTTTTTCAATTTCATTAAGCCGAGCAAACTATACCATAGCAATAGTTTGATAAATATATTGCAACATAGCAGCAATTTAATATAAAAGATAAATATTATGCGAAACGAGTTTATCCTCGGCTTATTTAAAATCTTTCTTTATTCTATCAAAAATAAAAAAATTTGTATAGTAAAAAATATATAAAAGGAGAAAAATATGAAAAGAAAAACTAAAGGTTTTACATTAGTAGAGTTGGTAATCACAATAACTATCGTTGTTATATTATCAAGTATATCTGTCCCTATCTACAAAAGTTATACAAAAGAGGCAACCATGGCGGAAGGATATTCATTACTGGCTACTATCCGAGAAGCTCAATTATCCTACCGCGCAGAATACGGAAACTTTTTAAGAGGAGAACATAGCAGTCAAAAAGACTGGCATACTTATACATGCAACGAAGAAGTTTTAGGCATCAACGGCAGACTTAACAAGTATTTTACTTGGTTCAAAGTTGGTGGATACAGCGATAAATATAGTTTCAGGGCTGGAGCATACATACCTGATAAATTAAGAAAAGGATACGATAATTATTTAATGTTGTCATATTGTCTTACAGGAGAAATAAGATATTATAAAGATGCTAGCGGACAATAAAAATTATACATTGTTAAAGGAGTTTTTATGAAAAAATTTTTAAAAGGATTTACATTAGTAGAACTAATAATCGTAATAACTTTAGTAACCATCTTATCCATGATATCAGTACCCATTTATAAAGACTATATTGTGGAAGCAAAAATGGCAGAGGGTTATGCCTTACTAAACCAAATTAAGGAAGCACAAATGCAATATTATGCAACTTATGAGAATTTTTTCTGGGCTTACGATGAAAATAAAACATATTGGACTTGTAACTCCGAAGTATTAGGAGTAAATGCAAGACTTAACAAGTATTTTACTTTATTTTGTTCAAATCAACGAAATAGTAGTCCTTATAGCCTTTCAATTGGTGTGGCAGAACCAAAAGAGCTTGGAGGGAAATGGATTTATTTATATTATAGTTTAACAGATTCTGCAAGAACCTTTGAATCTGTTTCTAATTGGTAACAAAATTTTCTTTGACAAACAAGTTTAATTATTGTATCATTAAGTATCAAATTAAATAGAATATGTTGTGGGGGACACCACCTCGGGTGTCAAAACTACTTCATATTCTATTTTTTTAAGGAGAAAAAATGCAGATTAATGGAAAAAATATTATTTTAAAAAATTCTAAAACACTGGAAGATTTTTTAAAAGAAAACAATTATATTGTAGGTAGAATTGTTATCGAGCTAAACGGAGAGATAGTATCAAAAGATAAGTACAGCACAATAAATTTAAAAGATACCGATGTTATGGAAGTATTAACTTTTGTCGGTGGCGGATAGACGACAATTTATAAATTAAAAATTAAAATTTAAAATTTATAATTTATAATTGTGAGGGAAAAATGGACAAACTAATAATACAAGGGCATGAATTTAACTCTCGTTTTATCTTAGGTTCAGGCAAATATTCTTTGGAATTAATAAAAGCAGCAATTGAAAGTGCCGGTGCAGAAATTGTAACACTTGCTTTAAGACGAGCAAATACAAAAACAGAATATAATATTTTGGATTTTATTCCAAAAAATGTCACCCTTTTGCCAAATACATCCGGCGCAAGAACAGCAGAGGAAGCCGTAAGAATTGCACGTCTTTCAAGAGAGTTGGGTTGCGGAGATTTTGTAAAAATAGAAGTAATAAAAGATACAAAATTTCTTTTGCCGGACAATTATGAGACAATAAAAGCAACAGAAATCTTGGCAAAAGAAGGATTTGTTGTGATGCCATATATGTATCCTGATTTAAATGTTGCAAGAGATTTAGCAAATGCAGGAGCTGCAACTATTATGCCACTTGCTGCACCGATAGGAAGCAATTTAGGCCTTTTAACAAAACATTTTATTAAAATAATTATTGACGAAATTAAACTTCCCGTAATAGTTGATGCCGGAATAGGTTCCCCCGCACAAGCTTGTGAAATAATGCAGGAAGGTGCAGCTGCTGTTATGATAAACACGGCTATTGCAACAGCAAAAAATATTAACGAAATGGCATTAGCTTTTAAGCTGGCAATTGAAGCAGGAAGAAAAGCTTATCTTGCAGGGCTTGGCAGAGTGCTTAATTTTAAAGCAGAAGCTTCCAGTCCAATGATAGATTTCTTGGAGGACAAATAATGTATTTCAAGAATATGGAACAGATTGATTCTGATATGCTGGAACAAGTTTTACAACTCGTTAAAAATTATGATTACAATATTTATAATAAAAACGATGTTTTAAAAACATTAAATAAAGACTATATGGATATAGAAGATTTAAAAGTTCTTTTATCCCCTGCAGCAACTGAATATTTAAATACTATTGCACATAAGGCACAGTACGAAACAAGAAAACATTTCGGTACAAGTATATCGTTATTTACTCCATTATATATTTCAAACTATTGTGAAAACCAATGTACTTATTGCGGATATAACTGCAAAAACAATATACATAGAGCTAAACTTACCATTGAAGAAATAGAAAAAGAATATAAAGCTATTTCTGCAACAGGGTTGGAAGATATTTTAATATTAACTGGCGAATCAAGAACTGCATCAAGTGTAGAGTACATCGGCGAAGCCGTGAAACTAGCAAAAAAATATTTTTCGTCAATATCCATAGAAATATATCCGTTAAACACTGATGAATATAAATATTTAAGCGATTGCGGAGCAGATTTTGTATGTGTATATCAAGAAACTTACAATAAAGAAAATTATAAAAAACTCCATCTTGCAGGACCTAAATCTGTTTTTGAATATAGATTTTATGCTCAGGAAAGAGCAGCTCTTGCCGGAATGAGAGGAGTCTCTTTCGGAATCTTGTTCGGACTTGACGATTTTAGAAAAGATGCTTTTTGTGCTGCTGTCCATGCATATTTGTTACAACAAAAATATCCGGACATAAAAGCAGGTTTTTCTGCTCCCAGATTAAGACCATATATTCACGAACACAAGGAAGAAAATCCTCATTATGTCAATGAAAAGCAATTATTTCAGGCCTTATGTGCATACAGATTATTTATGCCATTTTCTGATATAACAATTTCCACAAGAGAACGTGCAGGATTTAGAGACAATATCATAGGTGTTTGTGCGACAAAAATTTCTGCCGGAGTAAAAACTTCCGTCGGAGGACACGAAGATAACGCAAAAGGTGATGAACAGTTTGAAATTTCAGATACAAGAAGTGTTTCCGAAATAACAGATATGATAAAACAAAGAGGGTTGTATCCTGTTTTTACTAATCATATCAGACTATAATTATCATGAAAAGAATTTGTGTAACTAACAGAAAATTATGTCAAAATGATTTTTTCATGCAGATAGAAAATATCTGCATGTATGAAAATATTTATGCTCTTATTTTGAGAGAAAAAGATTTAGATGATAAAAAATACAAAGAATTTGCTTTAAAATGTAACGATATTTGCAAAAAAAACAATGTCTTATTTTTTATTAACTCAAAGATTAATATTGCAGAAAAATTAGATATAAAAAATATTCAAATATCATTTAAAGATTTTATAGAAAATAAAGAAAGATTAAATAAATTTGACAACATTGCTGTTTCGGTTCATTCATTGGAAGAAGCCAAAATCGCCGAAGGCAATTTTAGAGGGTCGGAGGGTCAGAAGATCGGAAGGTCAGAAATGACCACGACAAACGACAAGACAATGTATAATAAGTCTTTAAAATTTTTAATTGTAGGTCATATTTTTCAGACTGATTGCAAAAAAGGATTGGAGCCTAAAGGAACTGAATTTTTAAAAGAAATTTGTGATAATGTATCGTTACCTGTTTTTGCTATCGGCGGAATAAATGAAAAAACTATAAATAAACTTAACGGAATAACTATCGAGGGCATCTGTATGATGTCTAACTTAATGCAAAAAACATATAAGTAAAAATTTTTATTTTTTTAT
>JAFPUA010000077.1 GCA_017413305.1 Candidatus Ruminimicrobiellum caprinum | reverse complement strand
TCTGCAGTTTGTTCTGCCGAAATATGTTCCTTTTAACTTATGGCTATTTTACCCTAATTTTATTTTGATTTTTATTGTTTATATTGCATTAAATAAGGGTGCAATGAAAGGGCAGCTTACAGGTTTTTTTTATGGTTTAACATGGGATATCTTAGCTACAGATATCTTCGGGGTAAGAGCATTAAGCTTTACTATAGCCGGATATTTAGCAGGAATTTTTAATAAAAAATTCGATAAAAATCAACCGTTAACTCAAATAATGGTTACAGCTATAGGACTTATAGTTACTCAATTAGTTATAGATTTTGTTTATATTGTTATGCCATTGTCTGATACGCAGTATATACCGGGTTTTGAGCTTTCTTTCTTATCTCTTCTTAATATTTTGGTAAATCTTATTCTTGCTCCAATAGTATTTAAAATTTTCTCATCAGTTGAGAAGCTCTAATTTGTTTTGCCGTTATACAATTCTTCGTGTTGAGTTATCATGTGTTTTGTTGAATAGGTTTCGTCGATAGTTGTTTTAGCTTTTGAAGAAATCTTTTCTCGTAAAGTTTTATCAGAAGCAAGTAATAATACTTTCTTTGCAGCATTATTTATATCGAAAGGTTTTATTAAATATCCGTTAATTCCATCATTTATTAAATCAATTTGTCCATCAACAGCATTAACTACCATTGGTAACCCGCAGTATAATGCATTTATACTTACAACAGGCATCCCTTCCCACAAAGATGTCATTAGGAATATATCGCTTGAATATAATATATTTGGAATATCTCGTCGCCATCCTAACAGAAAAACAGAGTTTTCTAAATTTAAATCTTTTATTAATTTTTCTAAATCTTTTCTTAAATCACCGTCTCCGGCAATGGCAAATTTAATTTTTTTGTTTGATTTTGTTACGCAACTTGCAATTTTAATGAAGTCCGATAAATTTTTCTGCGGTTTGAACGGACCGACGGTCGATACCAATATTTCATCATCTTTTATAGACAGTTCTTTGCGTAACTTTTTTCCTTGAGAATAATTTGTAAACTCACTCAAATCTACTCCAAGATTTATTTTTTTATACTGTTTTTCTGTGCCTATATTATATTTAAGCCCTTTTAGTTTTGTCTGTTCACATTCTACTATTAAAATATCAGAAATTTTCGCACATATTTTCTCAAGAAATATATAAAAATATTTTTTTAATTTGCTTTGATAGTCATTAAAAGCAAAACCATGAATTGCATGAATTATGCATTTTGTCCCTGTAAGCTTTGCAGCAATTCTTCCCAAAATTCCTGCCTTTGAAGAGTGTGTGTGGACAATATCAGGTTTTTCTCTTTTTAATATTTTATATATAGTAAAAAAAGCTTTTAAATCTTTTATTGGGTTTAATTCTCTTATTAAATCTTTAACAAAAAAAACTTGTGTATCACGACGTGCTTCATCGTCTAATATTCCGCCGCAACCGCAAATTAAAACTGTTTTAAATTTATTTTTATCTATATTTTTACAAAGCGATAGAGCAATTTTTTGTGCTCCACCAAGCTCAAGTTTAGTGATTATTATTGCAACTTTTTTCATTTCGTAATTTTTGTTATTCCTTCTTTTAGGGAAACTTTCGGCTTCCATTTCAATATTTTTTTTGCTTTATTAATGTTTAAAATATTTCTTTTTGCGCAGAAATTATTGTCGGTTTTGATAATTTTATATTTTACTTTGTTGCCGTAAATTTCTTTTAAAGTTTCTATAATTTGTTTTAAAGATGTTCCTTTTCCTGAGCCTATATTAAATATATCTACGCCGTTTTTGTATTTAAATGCTTTTATGAAAGCTTCGCATAAATCGTCAGTATAAATATAATCTCTAATACTGTTAATATTGTCCCACACCTGTATAGTCCGATTTTTAAAAATGTTGTTTATAGCTATTCCTATAAAGCCCTGTCCTCTTTCCTGATTTAATAAAGTTCCGTAAGGGTTTGATATTCTTAAAATATTGGTCGTAATATTTTTGTTTAAATG
>JAFPUA010000076.1 GCA_017413305.1 Candidatus Ruminimicrobiellum caprinum | reverse complement strand
TATATCTATCGTCATAGGCTCTAGAGATAATACTGAATAATCTTGTATTAAAGGTAATACTAATACACCTCCGCCGTGAACACATTTTGCCGTTTTATTTCCAGATACTTTACCGTATACAACTATTATTTTATTGGAAGGACATCTTTTATATCTGCTAACAATAAAAAGTATTCCAACAATAAAAATAATTCCTAACGAACCGATTAAACCTATAGATTCAAAACCAAGAGTTCCCATAAATTTCTCCTTTGTATTTATTATTTATTTTTTTCAACATATAACATATTGTTTTCATACTTTGTTATTTTTATAGTATCAAATGCTTTTATCGAATCGTTTGTTTCATTAAAAGCATTTTTTATGCAAAGTTTAGAATTTAATGTTATTCTGATTTGCCCTTTGGAATTCGGTTCTAAGTTTGTATATGCCTGAGCTATTTGTCCTACGACAGATGACAAATCTTCTTTTACGGTATGATCTAATTTTTTTATGAGATACATTAAATAAATAGAAATTAAACTAAATATCAAACCTATAAAAAATGCAACAATCAAAGAGACTGTTATTGTCAATCCGAATTGTTTTATGGCAACTAAGCCTCCCCAACCAAATCCCATAAAAAATGCAAAAATAGATTCTAAAGAAAGAAAAGCAAAATGGAAATCATGATCTGCTATTGATGTGAAATCTGATGTTATTTCTATATCAAAACCGGAAACTGCATATATAATCCCCCTTATTATAAAACAAATTGTTGCAACTATAGCACAATAAAAAAATAAATTTATTAAGGCTTCCATAATTAAAAACCTCCTGTATACTATTTTTTTTATTTCTTTAAAGTTAAAAATATGTTGAGGACTATTGTTTTTTCTTTAATATATTATATTTTATTAAAAACATCTTGTTTTTACAATATATTTTCTAAAAAGACTTTAATATAAAACAAATATGATAAAATATATTTTGTATAATATATTTTAATATTAAAATATAGTGGAAAAATGTTATGAGTATTGAAAAAGAAGAAACATTATTTGAAGATAACACTAATCAACCGTTAGCGTGGCGATTAAGGCCAAGAAATTTGGAAGAATTTGTCGGTCAACAACATTTGGTTGGTGAAGGCAAAATTTTAAGAAAACTCATAGAAAGCGACAAAATTTCTTCTATAATATTTTGGGGAAATCCTGGAATAGGTAAAACTACACTGGCAAGAATTATTGCCAATAAAACAAACTCAAAGTTTATAGATTTTTCTGCCGTTACAAGCGGAATCAAAGATATTAAAGAAGTTATGGCTCAAGCCGAAAATAACAGAAAATTCGGTCAAAGAACAATAGTATTTGTTGATGAAATTCATCGTTTCAATAAGGCACAACAAGATGCTTTTTTGCCATTTGTAGAAAAAGGCAGCATTATTCTAATAGGTGCAACTACGGAAAATCCTTCGTTTGAAATTAATTCTGCACTTTTGTCCCGTTGTAAAGTTTTTGTTTTTAAACCTATAGAAACCAAAGATTTGGTAAAACTTTTAAAAAGAGCAGTCTCCGACGAAAGGGGATTCGGAAAAGAAAAAGTTGTAATAGATGACGATATGCTTTCTATTATTGCTGAATTTGCAAACGGTGATGCAAGAACCGCTCTTTTGACTTTAGAAATGATAATTTTAAACGGTGATATGGATAAAAACTGTACAATTTCTGTTACAAAAGAAACATTGGATCAATGTATTTCAAAGAAATCTCTTTTA
>JAFPUA010000075.1 GCA_017413305.1 Candidatus Ruminimicrobiellum caprinum | reverse complement strand
TGTAACCAACAGACACTTAACATTTTTTGAAATGTTGGGAAACTTTTCTTTCGGAGACTATTTTAAACAGGAAGCTATCGCTTGGGCATGGGATTTCCTTACCAACTATATGGAGCTTCCAAAAGAAAAATTGTATGTAACCATTTATAAAGATGACGACGAAGCGGGAGAAATGTGGAAGAAAATTGTTCCCGAATCAAAAATCATTAAAATGGGCGACGAAACAAATTTCTGGACGATGGGATCTACTGGGCCGTGCGGACCGTGTTCCGAAATATTAATAGATTTGGGCGAAGAAATGGGCTGTCACAAACCTACATGCGGGCCGTGGTGTGATTGTAACAGATATCTTGAAATATGGAACCTTGTTTTTACGCAGTTCGACAGACAGGAAGACGGTTCTTTAAAGCCGCTCGGAAGAAAAAATATTGATACAGGTATGGGACTTGAAAGAATAGTTGCTGCGGCCAACGGTAAAAATAATGTTTTCGATACGGACTTGTTTTTGCCTTTAATGAATGCGGCATCAGACTTATTAAAAGTTTCCTTTGAAAATAATATACCGAAATTAAGAATGATTGCAGACCATGCAAGAGCAATAACATTCTTGATTTCTGACGGAATACATCCTTCAAACGAAGGAAGAGGATATGTTTTAAGAAGAATTTTAAGAAGAGCCGTTCGTCAGGGAAAAGTGTTCGGTATGAACGAACCTTTCTTGTACAAACTTATTGATGTCGTTCATTCCATAATGAAACCGGCATATCCTGAACTTACTGCAAGACTTGATAATATAAAGTCTATGGCAAAAGTGGAAGAAGAAAAATTTCTTGAAACTTTAAATACCGGAACGGAACTTTTAAACGGAATGATTTCCGAGTACAAATCTAAGAAAGTTTCTGTGTTAAAAGGTGAAGATGTATTTAAACTTTACGATACATACGGTTTTCCTCATGAACTTACAAAGGAAATAGCATCTGAGCATGGATTGACTATCGACGAAAAGGGTTTTGAAACTGAAAAAATAAAGGCTCAGGAAAAATCCAGAGGAGCGTGGAGTGGTTCAGGCGAACAGGATATAACTTTTTATTCCGTTCTTCATAAAGAGTTCGGCGATACAAAATTTGAAGGTTATACGCAAGATAATTCCAGTGTTAAAGTTTTGGCTTTAGTTAAAGACGGCAAAAAAGTTTCTTCTTTATTTTCCGGAGATAAGGGGGAAGTTATATTATCAAATACGCCTTTTTACGGAGAATCCGGCGGACAGGTCGCAGATACAGGAACAATGTTTAACGACAGTACGGATATTGAAGTTCTTGATGTTGTAAAGCCTATCGGACAGTTATTTGTTCATAAGGTTACCGTTACCAAAGGCGAAGTTAAAACGGGCGATATTTTAAATGCTTCAATAAATAAAGAGAACAGAAATCAAACTGCTCGTCATCATACTGCAACGCATTTACTTCAGAAAGTTTTGCAGACGGTGTTGGGTAACCATGTGGCACAGGCAGGCTCATTGGTAAGTCCTGAAAATTTGAGGTTTGATTTTAATCATTTTAATGCCGTTACTAAAGAAGAACTTGCAAATATTGAAAAACAGGTAAATGCAGCTATAAGAAAAAATTATCCTGTTTCAATAAAAGAGATGTCTATCGATGATGCAAGAAAACAAGGTGCTATGGCTCTTTTCGGTGAAAAATACGGCGATGTTGTAAGAACGGTTAAAGTGTTAGAAAATGAAAACAAATATTTTTCTATGGAACTTTGCGGTGGAACGCATGTTTCGAAAACGGGCGATATCGGAATGTTTAAAATAGTTTCAGAAAGTTCCGTCGGAAGCGGTATTAGAAGAATAGAAGCTGTTTGCGGAAGTGCATGCGAAAAATATGTTAACGATTTGGAAAAGAAGATAAATGAGGTTTCTTTACTTTTAAAAACTTCAAAAAACTCATTGGTTTCTGCCGTTGAGAAAACTCTTCAGAATATTAAAGATCTTGAAGCAGAAATTACTTCGTTAAAAAGTAAATTTATATCGAGCGAAATTGACGAGTATATAAAATCCGCAAAAGATATAAAGGGTATAAAGGTTGTAGCATTTAATGTTAAAGATGTTGATGTGAAATCTTTAAGAGAAATGGCTGATAAAGTAAGAGAAAAAATGCCGTCATCCGTAATTATTATAGCTTCAGAAACTGGTGGAAAAATTTCTTTTGCCGTGTCGGTAAGCAAAGAT
>JAFPUA010000074.1 GCA_017413305.1 Candidatus Ruminimicrobiellum caprinum | reverse complement strand
GCAAAGGAACGCAGGCATATCTTGACTTTGCAACTGAATTTTTATCAAAACAGCAAAAAACAGATATAGCAAAACAAACTATAAATGCATAGTTTTAAAAAATAAAAGAGAGGAATAAATATATGTCAAAACAAAAATTAGGAAGAGGTTTAGAAGCAATAATGTCGCCACTTACGGCGGTGGGAGTAAAAGATGAAAATACGGAGCAGGTAGTAAATATTCATATTGACAAAATTAAGCCGAATAGATATCAACCGAGAACTATTTTTAATGAAGAAAAATTACAGGAATTGGCAGAATCTATAAAAGAAAAAGGCTTAATTGAACCTATATTGGTTGTTCGTTCAGTTGCTCCCGGAGAATATGAACTGATAGCAGGAGAAAGAAGGTTAAGGGCTTCCAAAATGGCAGGCCTTACTGAAATAAAGGCCATAATAAAAGATGGAGCATCAGATAAAGATAAACTTGATTTGGCTCTTATCGAAAATATCCAAAGAGAAGATCTTAACCCAATAGAAGAAGCAAAAGCTTACAAAAAATATTCTGAAGAATATAAATACACGCAGGAACAGATAGCTAAAATAGTAAATAAAAATAGATCTGTTATTGCTAATACTATGAGATTATTAAATTTGCCGGAAAATATTCAGAATCTTATAATAGAAGGTAAACTTTCTGCAGGTCACGGAAGAATGTTGGCAGGTATAGCAGATGATGCACAAAGGCAGGCTCTTGTTGATCAGATATTAAATGAAGGCTTAAATGTTCGTGATGTGGAAATAAAAGTTGCTGAAGTTAAACAGCATACAAGAGTAATCTCGCCTAAACAGCAAGATGCGGAAATAACAAACCTTATTGATGAGCTTCAGAGAATTTTCGGTACAAAAGTTTCTATTTCCGGTAACGGCAAAAAAGGTAAAATAGTGTTGAACTACAGCAACCTTGACGACCTTGAAAGAATTTCTGCAATTTTGAAGAGGTAGTTGTAACCCAGTTTCCTTGATGGTAGAATGACGTAAAAATAGAAATATATTCTCGTTTGATCTTTGAAGAAATTTTACTTTTTTTGAGCTGGCACTATTCGTTTATATTTTTCAGGCCGGGCTCCAACTGTCATTTCCTAACAACTATAGGAAGACGGAAATGACCACGAACATTGTCGCCCTAAGAATCTCTACTCAACTGATTCTTGCTTGAAAAATATTGCACTCATAAGCAGTGCCTGAGGCTCTCCAAAAAAGAAAATTTTAGATACTTAAGATTTGAAATACATTTTGAAAATCACAAGAAAATAATTTGTGATTTTCAACGCGACGAAATATTTTGAATTTGTACAAGGTGATAGCGACCCGCGGTGTACAACTGAACAAGGTACATAAGGGGAGCTACAACGCAGTAAAAATTCAAAAGATAAGTCGCAATAAGGATAAAATTATGATAATAGGATTAACAGGTGGTATAGCTACCGGTAAAAGTCAATCATCTAAAATATTCAAAAAACTCGGCTGTTACATTATTGATGCCGACAAACTTTCGCGTGAACTAACTACAAAAGACGGAAAATGTTTAAAAAATATAGTTGATGTTTTTGGTACCGATATTTTAAAAGAAAACGGTACTTTGGACAGAAAAAAATTAGGCAAAATTGTTTTCAGCGATAAGCAGGCAAAAATGGAGCTGGAACATATAATCCACCCTCACATAATAAGAAAAACTAACGAAATTATCGCTAAAAAGTATAGAACTACAGATATAATAGTTGATGCGCCTTTACTTTTTGAGGTAGGTTTGGACAGAATCTGTGACAAAATCATAGTTGTTTATGCTAAACATAGTATACAAATAAAAAGGTTTATGAAAAGAGACAGCATTTCAAAAGAAGAAGCGGAAAAAAGAATTGCTTTACAGATGCCTATTGAAGATAAAATGAGGATGGCTGATATTACTATTGATAATTCCGGTACACTTACAGAATTGAATAAAAATATTAAGTCTGCCTATAAATTCTTAAAAGAAAAGTACGACAAATAAATATAATTACTATAAATAAAAACAGTCGAAGAATATTTTCTCCGGCTGTTTTTTGTTTTTAATTGTTTTTATTTTTTAATAAAATTTTTTATTATATCTTTCAAATAGTTTATTTCAATTTCGTGCCTTTTTATTTTTTCCTCGAGAAGTTCTATTTTTACAGATAAATTTTTGTTTTCTTCGTTTTTTTCAATAGTTGTCTCTACCACAAAATAACTCATAGGTGCTTTTAATGCATCGGCAATTTTCTTTACAGAAGTTAATGACGGATTTTTTCCGCTGTTAAGCCAGTAGCTTATCATTTGTCTATTTATTTTAATTTTTTTTGCTAAATCTTCTTGAGTAAGATTTTTTTCAAACATTAATTTTTTTAATTGTGTCGCAAAAAAACTTCTCTTTGTCTTCATAAAACCTCTTGTTAAATAAAAAACTCTTGACTTTGTAATAAAAATATTGCATAATTATTATAAATATAGCAAAATGCAATAATTTTCTTTCGCAAATAAACCTCGCACTATACATAGCCAGGCAGGCTGAAACATAGCAACAGCCCTGTGAAATCTGAGTATAAGTATATAATGTCAGATTTAAAGATAATATTTTAATTGCGTTATTTATCTTTTGGCTCATATTATAGCAAATTGCAAAATATTTTTGCAAAGATTTTTTTAGTTCAGGGGGATCATATGAATAAATTCAAAGGGTTTACATTAATAGAATTAGTGATAACAATAGCAATTGTTATTATTTTGTCGTCAATATCTGCACCGCTTTATAAAAATCATGTAAAAAATGCTAAAGTTACAGAAGCATATGCTCTTCTTGGAGCAATACGCGATGCACAGCTACTTTATCGTGCAGAATATAGAACATTTTTATATTGCAGAAATTCCAGTGCGGGAAACAGCGAAGCAACATGCAATGATGAAGTTTTAGGCGTTAATGCAAGAGCGAATAAATATTATACTTGGTTCAATGTTGGACATTCTGCTAATGCAAGTTCTTTTACCGCATGGGTACAAAGTCCAACATATTATACAATGAGATTAATTTACAGTCTGACAAATGGTTCTACATATTTATAATTTTAAAAATATAAAAAGGAGGAGTTATGGTATATATTAAAAATTATATAAAGGGTTTTACTCTCGTAGAGTTAGTAATAGTTATGGCTGTTGCTGTTATATTATCAATGATATCCGTACCAATTTACAAGGATTATACTTACAAAGCTCATATAGCTGAAGGATATATGTTAATAGGTGCAATAAGAGATGCACAAATGCAATATTATAACGAATATGAAAGATTTATTGCGGCAACAGATGCAGGGTCTTCTGTTTGGAGTAGCCGTACTTCTGTAAGCGAAGTACTAGGTATAGATGCTAGAATGAACAAATATTTTACTTCTTTTAACGTTAATCAACAGACAAATACTTATGTGAGAAAAGATCTTTTGATAGTGGTTCAAAGTGCAAAATATGGAGGAATAACATTATACAAATCTTTAACAGATGCCGAAACTTATACTATAAATTAATAGCAATGTTGATTAAATATATTCTTTCTGGAAACATCACATAGCAATGTTTCACATAAAACGGGCAAGGAAACAAAATTCTTTGTCCGTTTTTGCTAATTATCAGCCAAATGGCCGAACAAAATACCGCCAAATGCCTGAACAAAACCCAGCCAAATAACCGAATAAATTTGCGCCAAACACCGGAAAACTCTTGACTTTTTCGTCGAAAATAAAATATTAATCTAAATTTTATCTTCACAAATGTCTAAAAGTTGAGATACACAATAAAGCGGGATATTTATAATTTTTTCTTCTTTTCTAAAATTTGACATTGAGCACCTTACGCCGTATCCAAGTTCATATTTTTCTACAAAAAATTTTAAACTTTTTGCATTAAGATTTTCTTCTGCCTTAACTTCCAAAGGAATAACTTTTCCGTTGTGCTGTATAATAAAATCAATCTCTCCCGAAGAATTTTCTGCAGACCAGTAAAAAGGTTTTTTATTCAAACAGGATATTAATTGCTGACAAACATATTGTTCTGTTAAAGCGCCTTTAAATTCCGTAAAAATGTCATTACCTTGAAGAACGGTTTTTTCGTCAATTTGTGCCATGGCCCCTATAAGTCCAACATCTAACATATAAAGTTTAAACGAAGAAAAATCTAAATAAGCATTTAATGGAACATTTCCCTTATTTATTCTGTCAATTTTATAACATAGTCCGCAATCAATTAGCCACTGAATGGCAATTTCAAAATCTTTTGCCCTTGCTCCTTTTTTCAGTACTCCGTAAACAAACTTTTTATTTTCTTTTGCAAGCTGTGCAATTATGCCGTTCCAAACCATATTTATCCTCGGCACAACTTCGTTTGGCGCATGTTTTGAAAAATCTTGGGCGTAATCGGAAAGCAATTTAAGCTGAGTTTCTCTAACGGAATTCAAATTTTTTGTGCTGATGTATTTTGCAACTGCAGCAGGCATACCACCGATGAAATAGTATAATTTTAAAAATTCAATATATTTGCTCTTAAAAGAAGCTATCATTTGAAAATCATTTCTATTCAACAAATCAATAAAATCTTTTTTATCCAAAGCATTCAAAAATTCTATAAATGTCATAGGATACAGTGTCATGCTGTCTACTTTTCCTACAGGAAAAGATGTTCCTTGATGCAGCGCTATACCCAGTAAAGAGCCTGCCGCAACTATACAATATTTTTCTTTTTTGTTTTCTTGTTCCTCTGCAAAATATTTTAACGATTGTAATGCTCTTGGAACATTTTGAATTTCATCCAGAATAATCAATGTCTTCTCAGGTTCTATTTTTATTCCGCTTGCCATAGATAAACCTAAAACTATTCTTTCAACTGAAAAATCTCCATCAAAAAGAGTTTTTAAATCTCCTTTTGTGTCATTATCAAAATTTATGTAGGCGATATTGTTAAAGTATCGTTTGCCAAACTCTTTCATCATCCAAGTTTTGCCAACTTGTCTTGCTCCTTTAATTATCATTGGCAGTCTATTAGGATTATTTTTCCAATCTATAAGTATTTTTATCGCTGTTCTATACATTTTATATATAAAATCTCCTTTGTTATTTATATTTGTATAATATTTTATGTTATTTTTTACAAAAAGTCAAGGGAGAAAATGTGTTTTATAACAAAAAGTCGTTCGAGAAAATGTGATAATGAACAAAAAAGAGTAGAGAGGAAAATCTCTACTCTTTTTGTTTTGAAACATTGCTATGTGATGTTCCAGAAATCTCAATTTTTGTAAAAATGAGATTTTGCGAGAAAAATTTATACGCCGGAAACTTCCGGCTCAAACCGTTGTGTT
>JAFPUA010000073.1 GCA_017413305.1 Candidatus Ruminimicrobiellum caprinum | reverse complement strand
ATAAGAATAAAGATCAGAACAAACAGGACAAGGATAAAGACAAACAAAATCAAAACGACAAAGATAAACAAGATAAAGAAAATCAGGACAAGAACAAAGATCAAAAAGATAAAGATAAACAGCAAAATAAGGATGAAAAGAAAGATAACAACGACAAACAAGACAAAGACAAGGGAAAAGACGAGCAGGACAAAAATAATGAAGACAAAAAAGATAAACAAAATGCAGGACAGCATCTGTTAGATTATTTTGATAATCAAGATAAACAAAATAATGATAAAGCTAAAGCGGTCGATGTAAAAGTAAAAGCAAAAAGCGGTAAAACATGGTAAATATTATGAATAAAATAAAATTTTTAAAAAGTTTTTTAATAGCAATATTCTTTTTATTAACAACAGTATTATATGCCGACAATATTCAAATGAATTCTTCCGTCAACAGAACGGAAGTTGCGCTAAACGAAACTTTACAACTGACAATTTCAATCAGCGGTGATTCCCGCAAACTTCCGGAATTTTCTTTGCCGACTCTATCGGATTTTAATATTTACGGAACATCACAATCAAAAAGTTTTTCAATGGTAAACGGTAACGTAACAAATACTGTTAGCTATGTATATACGCTCAGTCCTAAAAAAACAGGCGAATATAATATACCGTCTTTCAGTTTAACATATGATGGACAAACTTATGAAACTACCCCTGTAAAAATAACAGTTACAGATGCAAAAACAGTTAGTTCTGTTTCTGTACAAAATACACAAATTCCCCCTCAAAAACAAACTTCACAAGTTTATAATTTTGATACATCTAAAGCTATATTTGTGCAGGCAAAAACAAACAAAAAATCAGCTTATATAAATGAAAAAATAGTTTATACTTTTTCTTTTTATACTTCTGTAAATATTTTATCTAATCCTGCTTATCAAGGACCTAATTTCTCAGGATTTTTTACAGGCAACACCACACAGAACAATTACAGAACACAACTCAACGGAAGAGAATATATAGTTAATGAAGTTTCTACAGAACTCTATCCTCAGCAGGCAGGAAATATTACTATTGAACCTGCAAAAATTATGGTATCAATAGAAGATTTTTCTAAAAATTATGACGATTTCTTTTCTTCATTTTTTAGACGCAGTAAAAATATTGAACTTACTACAGATAAAATAAATATTAAAGTGTCGCCGGTGCCTGAAAATATCGATATGGTCGGGACATTTAAAATGACTGCTACAGTTGACAAAAAAGATAAAAAAGAAAATGAACCTTTCGATTTAAAGGTTATAATTTCCGGAACAGGAAATGTTAAAACTATAAAAGAACCTGAAATATCTTTATCGGATAATTTAAAAAAGTATGAAACATCAGAAAAAATATTAAAATCCGGCGATAAAGAAACAGGAAAAGAGTTTACAACCTTAATAATGCCTTTAAGTGCGGGCGAAGGAACTATTAAAATTCTTCCTCAAAAATATTTTGATTTATCTACAAAAACCATAAAATATATTCCCGAAAAAAATATAAAAGTTAATATTATTGAAGACAAAGACAAACAGAATCAAGCTCCTGTTATCGGAAGTGCTACGGCACAACAAAACAGCTATAACCATTTTGGGAATCAACAACCGAATATAGATTTTACTTTTATATTTAAAATTTATAACTTTTTAAAGAAACCGATTTTGTGGATAATTCTTGGAAGTCTTTTAATTTTGTATATACTTATTAGATTAGTTTTAAAATTTGTTGAATATAAAAATAAAGATCAACAGAAACTTAAAAACAAAAAAGCTTATAAAAAAGCAAAGAAATATTTCCAAAAAGCGAAAAAAACTAAAGATGCAAAAGAATTTTATGAGTTTATGTATAAAGGAATATTGGAATATTTTGCATCGGTACTTGGAAAATCTGCCGACGGGCTGACTGCCTACCAGATAAGAAAAGATTTAGAAGAAAGAAATGTTTCTGCCGAGCTAATAAAACAGATAGAAGATATAATCGACGAATGCTCAATTATATTATATTCACAGAGTTCTGTAAGTTCATCGGAAAACCTTACAGAATTTTATAACAAAACTTTTGATGTTATGAAAAAATTGGACTTATAAGAACAACAACAGAGTCGCTGGATTGCCACGACCGCTAAAGCGGTCTCACAATGACGGACTAACGACAAACGGCAACGGCGAGATACCGCATCAAGTGCGGTATGACAGTTGCGAGATTCCCGCCCAACGATGACGCGGGAATGACAAAAAAGAAATGAAAGTTAGCCAGAGAATGTAAGGACTAAAAAAAATACCAATCAAAAACCGCAAAATATCAATGCGGTTTTTGACAAGACCTTAAGATTTGTGGCAAGAATGAAGAAACGCAAGAGTGCGGTGTGCGTAAATAGCACATAAACTCTTGCGTTTCAATATTATTGCCCAAATATTAAGGTCGTTATTACATAACCAATTTTACAACGGCAACTTCGGCATTATCGCCTTTTCTCAATCCCAACTTAAATATCTGAGTATATCCGCCGTTTCTTTCTTTATAACGAGGAACTAAAACATCAAATACTTTTTTAACAACATCTTTGTTTGATATTTCAGCATGAACTGCTTTCTTTGCTGCTAAATCTGCTGATTTTGCTTTTGTTAAAATCTTTTCTGCAAATCTAACAACTTCTTTTGCTCTGGGAACGGTTGTTGTAACCTTTTCATGCAAGAACAAAGATGTAGTCATATTTCTCATCATAGCTTTTTTATGAGATGGTGTAACTGCTAATTTTCTTGTATTATGATTCTTAATCATTATATATTCTCCTTCAAAGACAAGCCGATTGCTGCCAATTTTTCTTTTATTTCTTTAAGAGAAGTTTTACCGAATTTATCGAATTCCATCAAATCAACTTCCGAGTAAGAAATCAACTGACCGATAGTTTCGATTTCAGCATTTTTCAAACTGTTAGAAGCTCTGGTGGTTAAATCCAATATATTTATAGGCTGAGATTTTAAAGATTCTTCTTTATCTTCTTTCTTTTCCGGCTCTTCTACAAAATCTATATTTTCTTTTGTATCTTCATCAACAAGATCCGCTTCCCCTGTGAAAATAGTAAGAGATTTTCTTAATATTTTTGCAGATTCTATCAAAGCGTCCTGAGGAGAAACTGTACCGTCTGTCCATATTTCCATAATAAGTCTATCATAGTTCAAATCTTGACCTACTCTGGTATTTTCAACTTCGTAGTTTACTTTAACTACAGGTGAAAATAATGCATCCATAACGATAGTATTTGCTGCATATTTATGATTTTTTATTTCATCTGCTCTTAAATAACCTCTACCTTTGGAAACTTCCATTTCCATTTCAAGGTTAGTACCTGCATCGATATTTGCAATTTCTTGTTCAGGATTCATTATCTCAACAGAAGCATTTTTTTCGATATCAGCAGCCGTAATCTGACCACCTTTATTAACCTTTAAGAATATCTTTTCAGGACCGTCAGAATTTAATTTTACTCTGATTTTCTTGAGGTTGAGAACTATCTGTAAAGCATCTTCTCTAACACCTTTCAAAATTGCATATTCGTGATCTGCACCTTTGATGGTAACTGAAGTTATTGCTGCACCTTCAATACTTGAAAGAAGAATTCTTCTCAAAGAATTTCCGATAGTATTACCATAACCTCTATCGAAAGGCTGTGCAATAAATCTTCCGAAAGTTT
>JAFPUA010000072.1 GCA_017413305.1 Candidatus Ruminimicrobiellum caprinum | reverse complement strand
TATTTCTAATATAGCAAGGAAAGAAATTAATGAAAGTGGAAAAGAAGTAAAGCAACCAATAAAAGTAAATCAAAGGTTGAATGAAATTATTAGGACTGAGAAAAAACCTTATAAATTAAATTATAAGGATTTTAATGAAACAATTAAAATTTTTACTTTTATCAGTTCTTTCCGGTGTGATGCTTGCACTTTCTTTCCCGGAATATAATTTTTATTATCTTGCTTTTATCTCTGTTATTCCTGTCATATATGTTATACTTTCAAACGATTTAAAAAAATCTTTAATTTATGGTTTTATATTCGGGTTATCTTTTTGGTCAGTATCTCTTTACTGGATGTTCTCGTTTGTAAATTTCAATACAGGGGCTATTCAAGCAGCGGTAGTTGCATTCCTTTTGTGGAGTTATTTATCTTTATTTTTTGTTGTTTGGGTGATATTGATAAATGCTTTAAAAAAGAAAGGTAAACCTATTGTAATGAGCTTTTTTGCAGCGTTTTTATGGGTAGCACTTGAACTTGTCAGAACATATCTATCAACAGGTTTTGCATGGAACTTTGTCGGCTACAGTCAAGCACAATTTAAAGAATTTATACAGATTGCAGATATTCTCGGAGTATCGGGAATATCTTTTTTAATTGTTTTTATAAATATGCTTTTATATTACTGGCTCAAACAAATAAAAGATATAAAGTATTTATGTATAGCTGTTATTGTTTTTGGCGCTGTTGTAGGTTACGGATATAACAAAATATCACAGTTTCCCACGGATTACGGTGATGAAATATTTGTAGGTATAGTTCAGCCTAATATAGATCAATATGAAAAATGGGATAAAAAATCCAGCGAAGATTTTTTATATTCTGTTAATAAAGATTTAAAAGTTTTTAAAGGAAAAAGATTGTCTCTTGTTGTATATCCTGAAACATTTCTTACGCAATATTACGAAAAGGATAAAAAAACCGAAAAATTTATAAAAAATATTTCTTCTCTTGGTAAGATAAATTTAATAGGTTCTGTCGTTTACGAAAAAGATAATGTATACAATTCGGTTTTAGCGTTTAAAAAAGATACAAAACCGTTTGGCAGACACGATAAAAATCATTTAGTTGTGTTCGGAGAATATATCCCTTTTAGAGAAACGCTTGCCAAATTTTTTGAAGTTTTTAATTCTATGGGAGATTTTTCTAAAGGCAGCAGAATGGATGTTTTTAAACATGAGAATATTAGTGTAGGTTCTACGATTTGTTCGGAAAATTTCTTTCCGGAACTTTCCAGAGAACTTATTTTAAACGGTGCAAAGATATTAACTAATCATACTAACGACGGGTGGTTTCTTAATACTGCTGCACCTTATCAACATTTTGTTATGAATATTTTTAGGGCGGTGGAAAATAGAAAAAATGTTATCGTTTGTGCAAACAGCGGTATATCTGCAATAATAAATTGTTGTGGAAATGTTGTAAAACAGACAACATTGAATAAAAAAGTATTTGTGGCTGCATATGTTTATCAAAATACTGTAGCGACAATTTATGATAAAGTAGGCTATTTATTCCCGTATTTCAGTGTTTTTATGACAGTATTTTTACTTTTGCTGATTTTGATTTAAAAAGCAGTTGTCTGTCATCCCCGAAGGTAGTAGTCGGGAATCTATGTTATAAAAATACCTTAAACTATAAGCTGTAAGCTATAAACTAAAAATCGCTAAGCGATTTTTAATAAAGGAATAAAAATTATGTTAAACGATTTTTTATCCAGAGTTTCATCTCTTAGGAGGTCTCTTTGACATTGAAGGTAAAGTCAAAGAAATTGCTTCTTTAGATGAACAAATAACATCGCCTGATTTTTGGAACGATCAAAATAATGCTAAAAAGGTGATGCTTAAACACGATAATTTAAAAGAAATAGTTAACTCTTGGGAAAGCTTAAAAGCAAGAGTGGATTCTTTAATTGAAATGGACAACTTTCTTCAGCAGGAGCACGACGAAGAGTTGTTTGCCGAACTTGAACAGGATAAAATAAAGTTTGAAGCCGATTTAAAAAGCATGGAAACAAAAACAAAACTTTCCGGCAAACATGATATGAATAATGCTATCGTTTCCATACATGCCGGGGCAGGCGGAACTGAATCCTGCGATTGGGCACAGATGCTTGTAAGAATGTATTCAAGATGGGCGGAAAATAAAGGTTTTGAATTTGTTACGGTAGATATATTGGACGGTGATGAAGCAGGAATAAAAAGTATTACTTTTATGATAAAAGGAAAGTTTGCATATGGCCTTTTACAGTCGGAAATAGGCGTCCATAGACTTGTCAGAATATCTCCTTTTGATGCCAATAAACGCAGACATACATCTTTTGCGAGTGTGGATGTAATACCGGAAGTTGATGACGACATAGATATAGTTATAGAAGAAAAAGATTTAAGAATAGATACATACAGATCTACAGGTGCAGGCGGACAGCATGTTAACACCACGGATTCCGCCGTCAGAATTACTCATTTACCTACTAACATTGTTGCACAATCTCAAACAGAAAGAAGCCAAATAAAAAATAAAGCTACAGCAATGAAACTGCTTAAAGCTAAACTTTATGAGTTCGAACAGGAAAAACTCAGACAATCTTATGAAAAACATTATGACGAAAAAGGTTTAATAGCGTGGGGCAGTCAAATACGCTCATATGTTTTTATGCCGTATCAACTTGTTAAAGATCACAGAACGGAGTATGAAACTTCTCAAGTGGCTAAAGTTATGGACGGGGAAATAGATGAATTTATTTCCTCTTATTTAAGTTGGAAATTAGAAAATAAAAAATAATTAGATATAGGGGGCGGTTCTATGGAATTTTTTTCTTTGTTTGTCGATGGAAAAGATGTTGACACAGGTAAGTATGAGTATTTCCCGTATGCCGATCAATACATTAAAGATTTCAAAAAAACTTTTCAAATTATGACAAAATTGAAAAAAGGTGAAATCCCCGAAGATGCTGACAAGTATATATATGCCAAATATTGTGTCGGAGATAACGAACTTAACAAAAAAGCTATAGAAGCTGCATATAAAGCCAGTAAAATAATGAGAGATATACCAATTGCTAAAAGAAGAAAAATTCTTTATGATGTACATAAACATTTGATGATAAACAAAGACAAAATTCTTGAACTTCTTGCAATAGAAGGTCATCCGAAGAAACTTGCAGAATGGGAATTTTATGCCATGGACAACGCTTTCTGTAAGACTACACTTGATTTGTTTAAAGATAGTATTTGGGAAGAAGCCGGTTCTATGGGAAGAGAAAAAGTATATCTCGTCAGAAAACCTGACGGAGTAGTAGTCCTTGTCCCTCCCAAAAATGCCGCTGCAAGTAATTCTTTGTCTGCGGCATACTGTTTCTTGGGCGGTAATGCTGTAATAGTGAAAGCTCCTTTAAAAGCTCCCGTAGCAACACTTTTTGTATGGAAAAATGTTATAGGTGCTGCTCTTAAAGAAAATGGTGCGCCCGATGGTATAATGAGTATAATAACAGGCAATTCAAAAGTTATTATGGACGAATGGCTTGAAAATCCGAAAGTAAACGATATATTTTTCTTCGGCGAAAGCGAAAACGGATTAGAAATTGCCAAACGCGCAC
Source organism: Candidatus Ruminimicrobiellum caprinum (assembly GCA_017413305.1). Classification (GTDB taxonomy): domain Bacteria; phylum Elusimicrobiota; class Endomicrobiia; order Endomicrobiales; family Endomicrobiaceae; genus Ruminimicrobiellum; species Ruminimicrobiellum caprinum. The sequence continues at coordinate 102 of JAFPUA010000072.1, read as the reverse complement.
ATAATTATAATAAAAAAGCTATTCTTGAACTTTCCGGAAATGATAATATGTTTGTTTGGGACGGTTGTGATGTTGACGGAGCAACAGATTCTGCTCTTGATG
>JAFPUA010000071.1 GCA_017413305.1 Candidatus Ruminimicrobiellum caprinum | reverse complement strand
TTTTGATAATTATAAATATAAAACAAATTGTTTTTTATATTTTGTTTTAAGATTTATACATTATCATTCACATATGTTGATAACAGATAAATTTAAAAATTAAAAAAATGTAAATTGAAACAATTAAAGGATCAATATTTTTGGCGGATTTTAAAATAGAATACAAATGTGCTTAAGATTTGTCTTTTTTTATGTTGTTTAATATGTAAGTTCATTTGTAAGTATATGTTCTCTCTTATTTTTATGGATTCAAATCGATAAAATTATTTATATAGTTTTTGCGTTATTTTATTTTTTAGATGATTTATTTACCCTCATTTTCATAAAAAGCTATTTTTGGCCATAATTTTATTGACACATTTCCTCTTTTTATATATAATTAATGCATATAAAATAGTAACGAGGTCTTTATTTATGGCTACAAGAAGGCAGTCAAGAGAATGTGCTTTACAAATGTTGTATGCTTTTGATAATTGTTCTATGGATGAACAGGCTATTTTTCAGTGTTTTGATGAAATTTTGCCGGTTGAAATTCCTTACAGAACTTTTGCTGTTGAGTTGTACAGAGGTGTTTGTAGTCACAGAGAAGAAATAGATAGTCTCATTGAAAAATATGCAGACAACTGGGAAATAGAAAGAATGACAGTTGTCGACAGAAATATAATGCGTCTTGCCGGGTATGAAATTCTTTATACCCCAAAAACCCCTATCAATGTAATAATCGATGAAGCGGTAGAAATTTCCAAAGTTTATTCAAACAGAGATTCCAGCAGGTTTGTTAACGGTGTTTTGGATAAAATTCAAAGAGAAAGAAAAAATATATAGTAGTGAGCTTTTGTTTATGCCAAATTCCAGTGATATAGAAAAACAAATAGAAGATTTAAGAAATCAAATAAGACATCATGATTATCAATATTATTGCTTAGACAATCCTGAAATTTCAGATTTTGAATATGATAATCTATTTAAAAAACTTCAAAAACTGGAACAAGAAAATCCCCTTTTTATTACATCTGATTCCCCTACACAAAGAGTTTCAGGTTCTGTAGTATCTTCTACATTTGAAAAAGTAAAACACAATACTCCCATGCTTTCATTAGAAAATTCTTATTCTATGGAAGATATATTAGCGTGGAATCAGAGAGTTATAAAAAATCTTAACGGTGCAGAAGAAAAAATCGAATATATAGTTGAACCTAAAATAGACGGCTTGAGTGCAGGGCTTACATATGTTAATAATTCTTTTGTTTCTGGTGCTACAAGAGGTGACGGAGAATATGGAGAAGATATTACGGAAAATCTTAAAACCGTAAAGAATATTCCCCTCAAACTTTTAGGCAATGAAAAAATAGTTTTATGTGAAATACGAGGAGAAGTCTATATTAATAAAAAAGATTTTGAACAGCTTAACGAAAATCTTCTTGATAAAGGTGTTGCAAAATTTGCTAATCCGAGAAATGCTGCCGCGGGATCTTTAAGACAGAAAAATCCTCAAATTACGGCAGAAAGAAAGCTCAGTTTCTTTGTTCATTCTTTTGGTCAGGTTCAAGGTTTGGAAGATAATAGAAAAATAAGTAAACATTCAGAATTTTTAGAATTATGTTCAAATTTGGGATTTCCCATACAGAAGAATATAAAAGTTTGTAAAAATATAGATGAAGTTAAAGATTTTCTTATGTTCTTGCAGGAAAACAGAGATAATCTTCCTTATGAGATCGACGGTGCAGTTGTAAAAGTAAATGATTATAAACTTCAAAAGATAATAGGCTATACAAACAAAAGTCCAAGATGGGCTATTGCTTATAAATTTCCTGCACGACAGGCAACTACGAGATTATTATCAATAGAGCTTCAAGTCGGCAGAACAGGAGTTATCACGCCTAAAGCTACACTTGAACCTGTTGCACTTTCGGGTGTAACAATTTCCAATGCAACACTTCACAATTTTGATGAAATAGAAAGATTAAATGTTAATATTGGCGATGATATCGTAATAGAAAGAGCCGGCGAAGTAATACCTAAAATTATAAAAGTTGCCAAGAAAAACAGTGTCGGATATTTTCTTCCTCCTATGCACTGTCCGTCGTGCGGCAGTAAAATAGTAAAGGAAGAAGGTGATGTTTACTATAATTGTATCAATCCGTCTTGTCCTGCGCAACTTAGAAGAAGTTTGATACATTTTGTTTCAAGGGATGCTATGAATATCGACGGATTCGGAGAAGTTGTTATCGACCAGCTTTTGAATTTAAAAAAACTTCACACTTTCGCAGATATTTATAAATTGACATTTGATGATTTTATGATGCTTGATTTATTTAAAGAAAAGAAAGCTAACAATTTAATGCAGGCAATAGTCGAAAGTAAATCTCGTCCGTTAAGCAGGCTGCTTGCTGCGCTCGGTATTAGACATATTGGAGATAAATCTGCTTCAATACTTGCAGACAGATTTAAAAATATAGATAATTTGATTTCTGCAAAAGAAGAAGATTTGCTTTCAATAAACGAAATAGGACCTATTCTTGTTCAATCTATTTTGGATTTTTTTGCAAATGAAAGCACTTTGAAAATGATAGAAGAGTTGAAAAGTTTAGGCGTAAATGTTACAGAACCTGAAAAAGATACAAGTTTCTCCCCTCTTGCAAACAAAACTTTTGTTTTAACCGGAGAACTTACATCTCTTACAAGAAAAGATGCAGAAATTTTAATTCTTTCTCTCGGCGGTAAAACAACCTCTTCCGTAAGCAAAAAAACAGATTATGTCGTAGTCGGAGAAAATCCCGGCAGCAAATATGATAAAGCTTTAAAACTTGGTGTTACCGTAATTAACGAACAACAATTTAAGGATTTGATAAATGCAAAATAAAATTAAAATAATTTTTGAAAATGAAGAAGTGGCCATAGTTGATAAGCAGCCTAATGTTGATACTTTAACTTTGTTTAAGCAGTTTATCCCCGTAACAGCACTTGATTATGAAGCATCGGGAATAATTGTTTTTGCAAAAAATAAAAAAACATATGATTTTATTTCTCAACAATTTAAAAAAGAAAATGTTAAGAAAGTTTATTATATTCTTGTTAATGGAATTATGGAAAATAACGATGGTGAAATAGATAAAAAACTTCTTGTTACCGAGCAGACTACATCAGTTAACGACAAAGGTGTAAATGCCGTAACAAAGTACTCTGTTGTTGAACAATTTAAAAATTTTGCTTTTGTTAAAGCTATTCCTCTTACTACAAGAAAAAATCAAATAAGGGCACACTTTTGGTCTATAGGAAATACGCTTGCTATAGATAAAATTTATGGCAGTGACGAACCGATATTACTTTCAAATTTAAAAAGAAGATATAAAGGCATAAATAAATAAAAGCCATTATTAAAAAGTCTTCCTATGCATTTATATCAAATAGAGTTAATCCTTCCGGGAAGTAAAGAAAAAAGTGTTTTTAATGCAGAGCTTGCCGAAGATATTTCGGTGACGATAAAACAGTTGAGAAAGTATAACAAAAAATTATAATTGTTTGTTCAAACTTTCAGCTTTCTCGTCATATTGTTTTTTTAAATCTTCAAAAATCTGAGTTTTGCCGAATAACTCTT
>JAFPUA010000070.1 GCA_017413305.1 Candidatus Ruminimicrobiellum caprinum | reverse complement strand
CTATTTCTCCGTCAAACTTTACCATATCGGAACAAATTATGAGATGCCCCGTAGAAGATATCGGCAAAAATTCCGTCAATCCCTCTACTATACCTAAAAAAACAAGTTTTATTATTAACACTAAATCTATCATTTTATACTATCCTTTTAATTTATTTCCGGAAATAATTATTCCAACCAATTTATCTTCATTTCTTATGGGTGTAATATTTATCTTATAATCTGCAATATCCATATTTACGGTTTCAAAAGATTTTTCTAAAACTATAGAAATATTTTTTAGAACTTCTGAATTTTTTGTTAAGTTTACAATATGAGAATTTATCTCTTGTTTCTGTAAAACAATATTTTCTTCATCAACACAGTAAATAAGTTTTGCCTTGTCGTCCAAAAGTATGAAAATATCATCAGATAAATTTAAATAATTCTTAAATATTTTATCTGTAAAAATTCTCAATTTTTCATTACTTGATTTTTCTTCGTTTTGAGAATTTTCACCGCAAACAAACGCCATATTGACGATATCAGAATAAATAGTTTTCTTTTTTGTTTCATTTACAGACAAATATTTTTTAGTTTTATTTAATGGTCTTAAGAAGAAAAACTTTGCAAGGTTATAAACAACAATTAAAATCAAAAATGCAATAATAAAACCGTAAACATACAACTTTATTTTCCACATTTTTAGACTATCAAATATTTCTTGTAAAGAATATTTTACACACAAGATTAAATTATCATTTAAAGGTTGTGCATAAATGAAATCATGTAAAGCAGATTTTTGAAGAGATTTGTTTTTTAACGACACAATATTTTTATAAATATCGTCGTCATATCTTTTATTCCACTTTGAAGAATCGTTATGAATTATAACATTTAAATTTTTATCAATTATAAAAGATTCTTTTACTGTAGATATTCTGGAGAGTTTTTCTATCGAATACAAAAGAGCAATATCATCATCCTTTGCAACAGCAGCTTTTATCTCAGGAGATATAAGTTCTATAAAAGATACCGTATTTGATTCCAGCGTATTCTTCTGCTGCAAAACTCTTTCGTTATAAATCTGTTCAACAAAGCAATACAGAAGACCCGAAAGACATAAAAATATCAATATGGTTAAAAATATTATATTTTTTTTCATTACTATTTAGCTTAACGACGAGATACCGTGTCAAGCACGGTATGACAGAAACAGAAGTGTCATCCCGCACTTGATGCGGGATCTCAATGTTCTCAACTATTCAATATTTGCAGAAGAACTTCTGCGAAATGTTTTGCAGCTTCAGGTCCGTTTCCTGTAACGATATTGCCATCTGTCTCAACATCTTTACCGGTATAATTTGCACCGTTTTGTATTAAAATATCTGCACCACTTGGAAATACCGTAGCATTTTTACCGTTAAGCAAACCGGCCTTTGCAAGTATTACAGGAGCAATACATATGGCACTTACAAGTTTACCGTTATCGTAAAAACTTTTTGCTATATTATGTGCAATTTTATCGTCAAAATATACCGAAGCTCCATTACCACCTACAAAAAATATTCCGTCAAAATTTTTAACATTAATATCTTTTACAAGCATTTGGCTCTGAGCTTTTATTTTTATTTTACCGTAAATTTCCCCTACAACAGTACTGGCTGTAGTAACTTCTATGCCGGCTTTTTCTAAAATATTTTTCGGTTCAATATATTCCTCATCTCTAAAAACTTCCGGAGCAACCACAAAAACTATCTTTTTCATCTTATCTCCAAAAATACTTATTGTCAACATTATCAATAATGTAACTCTATTTTATAATAATCTTCTTAATTATTACATCGTCGAGAGGTTTATCCGACAAATCACTGTCAACTCTGGCAATTTTCTTAACGATTTCTAAATCTTTACTGCTGACAACCTGTCCGAAAATTGTATGATGTCCTGTAAGCCATGGTGTTTTAACTTCTGTTATAAAAAACTGAGAACCGTTTGTGTTCGGACCTGCGTTTGCCATAGCAAGAAGTCCCGGCTTATCAAAAGCTAAACCATTGTCTGTTTCATCCTGAAATTTATACCCCGGTCCACCTGTTCCTGTACCTAACGGACATCCGCCCTGTATCATAAATTCCGGAATTACTCTATGAAAAGTTAATCCGTCATAAAATCTTCTTTTTGTTTTTTCACCTGTTTTTGGATCAATAAATTCCTTTTTACCTTCAGCAAGCCCTACAAAATTTTCTACCGTTATAGGCGATTCTTCGGCAAATAACTCTACCTCTATATTGCCCATAGATGTTTCAATAATTGCTTTCATTTTTTTCTCCAATTTTATAATTTCTTCCGAACTTTCGTTTTCTTCGCTGTTAAGACCGGAAGTTTCCGACTTTTGCACAACAGTAGTTCCTGCCGAACAGCCCAAAACAAACAAAACTGATAATAAAACAAAATATATTTTTTTCATAATAAAAGATTTTAGCAAACATCAATAAAACTGTCAATAAAAAATAAGGGAATAGACTGTATGTATTTATAATTTTTTCAATTCTTCAACAAGATGATTTTAATTATTTCTTTGCAATTAACAACACTATCAAAACGGCAATGAGGAAAATCAGGACAGCAATGGAAATTAAAATATATTTCGCTATTCTAAACAAATTATTTAAATTACCATTTGTTTGAAAGAAGTATTGTTGAATAAGATTTGTAAATGCTGCAGTTCCCAATGCCACATCATCTATCCAACCGACGACAGGCATATCCGGAATTAAATCTATAGGAGACATTCCGTAAACTATTGCAGCGATAAAAAATATCCACGCCCAAAATTTTTTATTTTTACTGTCTTTGATATCTTTATTTATTTGTTTATCCGTGTTATCAACTATTTCAGGTTCTATAACTTCTTGTTCGTTTGTGTTCATAAAAACAAAATCCTATCGTTTTAATTAACAGTTTGTATCAATTCAATGTTTGAAGTTTCTTCAACATTTTGATTACCGTCAAATATTTCAAACTCAATATATTTATTTATTCCTGTTCTTAAAAATCTTTCTATATACATTTCTGCCTGACTCTGTGCGTTTTTCAACAATGTATCAAGATTAACATTATTTTTAACATCTTCTTTTGCTTTAATCTTTGCGTTATTTGCAGCTTCTTTATCGGATTCTCCCCATTTGATAGGAGTATTTTTTATATCATAATATTCTATTGACTCAGGTATTATATAAATATCTTTGATTGTTGCTTTAGGCATTTTAACAATTATTTTATTTTCCGTCTCAATTAAACTTACATTCGTTAAATCAACACCTGCCTCTATTTTTGCATCAAATATCATTATAAATTCTCTGTAAACCGCCCATTTTGTTCCCCAAACAGCATTTTCATTTATCTTATAATTCATTCTACCGGAATAATCTAATTCAGACGAAACCAAATAACCTTTATTTTTTATTTGCCAAGCGAAATATTTTATATCATATTTTTTATTTTTTTCTAAAATGGAAATATTATTCTTTTTAAAGACGGCAAATATTAAGAAAAATATACAACTTATTAGAAGGATAATAAATAAAAATTTAATTAATTTCATAAAATAATATTACTGCTTTTTCTTGGATAATTTTTTATTTTTAACATGTCCTTCGAGAGTATCAGAGAAAAAATGTGTACCATTACCTTTTGAAACAAAATACAAACTGTTGGTTGTCGCAGGAAACAAAACAGCATCAATAGCTTTTGCTCCGGGGTTACATATAGGTGCCGGTGGTAAACCAAAATGTCTGTAAGTGTTATAAGGAGATTGAAATTCCAAATCTTCATAGGTTAATCTTTCTTTATTTTGCCCCATAGCATAAAGAACTGTAGCACAAGATTCCAACCTCATTCTTTTTTTAAGTCTGTTCAAAAACACACCTGCGATAATAGGTCTTTCCTCGTCGGAAACAGCCTCTCTTTCTACTATTGACGCAAGAATTATTACATCTTTTTTGCTCATTTTTATCTGTCTTAATCTATCTTCTTTTTCTCTTGTCCAATATTTATTAAATTCGTTATTTAAAATTTTTATAACATCATT
>JAFPUA010000069.1 GCA_017413305.1 Candidatus Ruminimicrobiellum caprinum | reverse complement strand
CTTTTTGCACAGACTCCTTTAGAAATATCTGCAATGGATAAGACAGACTTATCCTCTATTTCTATTGATTTTAACAACATATTATCTTTCAAAAATTTATCATTAAAAAATAACACATTGATTATCCCTTCATACAAAAGCAACAATAAAGAATATTTTTATTTTGCAATACTCGACAGAAATTTAAAAAACAAAATAATTGAAGAAATCAAAAATAAAAATATTGAATACAAAACCGATGAAAATAAAGTAGAGTATACAATAAACAAGTTTTATATACCGCAAAATCCAAAAACCGTTAAAGCTTTTGTTTCCGTTATATTTAACGACAAGATAGAAGTAAACTGCAATGTATTAAACGGTAAATACGGTTTATGGGTAGCTTGGCCGTCAAAAAAAGAAAACAACAAATGGACAAAAATGTTTGCCATCAATGATAAAGAATTAAAAAACAAAATAGAAAAAGAAATTATAGAACTTTTTAACAAAAAAGCAAAAGATGATATCACAAAAAAATAACAAAAACTTCCTAATAGATATAACAAGGTCTCTTATTGTACCTTTAATCGCAGCATCATGTTTTATTATATGGGTATTTTATTTATTTAAATATCCTATCATTACTTTCCCCGTGATATTTGTTATTTTCACTTTTGTTTATGTTCTTTCCGGATATGTGTACGGGATTGTATTACTTACTTTTGCAATTCCTGTAGCATTTTTTGTCATAACTCCCGATACGACGGATAACCTTCTTTTAATATGTGAAACTGTTTGGTTAATATTTGTTTTTTTAAGGTTAGAGCATTACAGAGGTTTGTGGGTATCTTCTAAAATAAAATTAAATGTTGAAAACGAAATTCTTGACAGAGATATAACCTTGATTCAGTCTGCAATAATTGAAAACGAAAATATATCTAAGGCAACAAAACAAAAAATACAAACTTTCCAAAAGTTGGAAAACATAATAAAAACACTTGAAGAAAACATGAATAGTACAAACTTCACAGAAGTTATAGAAGAGATTACACAGGACTTTATGGGCAAAGGTAAGTTTACAATAAAAAGACAATCTTCAAAAGATATTTTTGTAAATTATGCTCGCTTCAACAAAAGTCCTCTTCTTATCTCAAATACTAAGGAAGACAATCGTTTTTCCAACGAAGATTATAAAGACTACACTTCCGTAATCGTTATGCCCATAGAACTTGAAAACAATTATTGGGGCTCTATAAAGGGCTACACAAAAACTCAAAAAGAAACATTCAATGACTATGATTTACGCCAATTATCAATCCTTGCGAATATTTTAGGATTAACAATTAACAATTCCGCATTATTAAAACAAATTGAAACACTAGCAATAACTGATGGTCTTACAGGACTTTATACAAAAACTTATTTTATCGAAAGGCTTGAAGAAGAGTTTGAAAGAGCCAAAATAAGTAACTTTCCCATAAGTATTGCAATAATAGATATCGATTATTTTAAACTCGTCAATGATACATACGGACATCTGGCAGGAGATAATTTCTTAAAACAGCTTGCAAACATTCTTAAAAAAAGATTTAGAGGAATAGATATTTTAGCAAGGTACGGAGGAGAAGAATTCGTTGTATTGATGTTACACACAAAAAAAGAAGAATGTTTTGCTATACTTGAAGAAGTAAGAATGGGTATAGAAAACAAAACTTTTGTTATTCCTATAGATTTCTACACATCTAAGAAAATAAAAAAGACTATCAGTATCGGGCTTACAACATTAACCGATGAAAAAGATATTTATGAATTTATAAAAAGAGCTGATGACGCATTATATAATGCGAAGAATTCAGGAAGAAACAAAACTGCAATGTATAATTAAAAATCGCAAGGCGATTTTTGCTGAGAAGCTGAGAGTTTTATGAAAAACAAAAAGAGCGTATTATTCTTAAAATTATTTTTTTTACTGTTATGTTTTATAATACTATACAGTAAGGTAAACAGTGATATAGGCAGATATATCCTTATTCTTATGGTTCTTCCTATGTCTTTATTATTTGAACATGTAAACTTAATTTTGTTTATGATAATCTCTTTTATTTCCATAGCGATAGCAATTTTTACTTTTGGTCCAATAGCATATGAAACAATAATAATCTCTTCAATATTTGCAGTTGCCATACCTATGTTATCTGTTTTTTCTACTAAAAAAAGTAAACTAAAAATAAACGATGGTTTAAAAAGAAAAAATGATGAACTCAAATTCTATAAAGAAGAATTAATAAATGAAAAAAATAGTCTTGTCTCCGAAAGAGAAAGTCTTGAAAAAAAATTAGAAAGAATTATTCATTTCTATATAATATCCAAAGAATTGAACAAAAGCATATATGTTCCAAGAAGTGTTGCAAATACCGTATTGAACATATTATCGTCAAGACCGGGTGTAGAATATTGTTTCATAACAAGAAGTTTTAGAAACAAACAGGGTGTCGACAGAATACAGATGTTTTCCAGATTCAACGAAGCAACAAAGAAAAAATGGTATCAAACAATAAATAACAACAAAGAAATAGAAGATATACAAAAACCTACAATAATGAGCAGATTATCCGATATAGAGAAAAATCCTGTTGTTGTGTGGCCGGTTGTTGCAGGACTAAATTGGAACTTTAAAATATTTTTAGTAGTAAAGCCTGAATTCGCACAGATTTATATTGAAGAAGGAGAAATATTTATCCCCCACTTGAAACTGTCCGCAAAAAGGATAAGTCTTGTTTATGAATTGGAAGAAAAATCCAGAATTGATGGTTTAACGGGACTTTATTTAAAAAGATATTTTATTGAAAAATTAAATTCCGAGTTTGAAAGGGTAAAACGATACAACACCAGTTTCTATCTTATGATGCTCGATATAG
>JAFPUA010000068.1 GCA_017413305.1 Candidatus Ruminimicrobiellum caprinum | reverse complement strand
CATTCCCGAAATTCGTAATCGGGAATCTATGGTATAAAAGTACCTTAAACTCTCAGCTGAAAAATTGCGGAGCAATTTTTAAATGTATCACAATATAAAAGCATTAATTCTTAATGTCTCGCTATCTAAGGAAGCAGATAAACTTATTACAGCATACTCTTCCAAATGGGGGAAGTTTTATGCAAATGTTCCGGGAGCTAAAAAAATAGTTGCCAAACTTTCTGCAGCTACAGAACCTATTACAGAAAGTGAACTGATAGTTTATCAAGGTTCCCCGTATGCTCGTCCTACTGTTACAGGTGCAAAAATTTTAAATTATAACAGTGAAGTTAAACAAGATTTTTATAGAAATATGCTTGCCTTTTATGTGTGCGAAATAAGTGATAAATTTGCACCTTTACATTTACCGAATCCTAAAAAATATGACCTTATAGCAAGAACATGGTCTTTGTTGGGTACATCACAAACTCCGCTAAGGGTGCTGACAGCATTTTCTTTAAGATTATTGAAACTTTCCGGCTACAATATGGTGGAATATCTAAAAAGGAATTATTCTAATTTAAAAAAAGAAGATATTGTTTATTTAAAAAAAATAGCTAACTGTAACGGTGATATGCTTGATACAATGGAAGAATTTCAAAACAGTGATGATAAAGTGATGTGGAACTATGTTGAAAGTTATATCACTACTTATATCCGCCAACCATCCGTAGGAATGTTTTTAAAAAAAATTAATGGTGACCAGATTGTAATAAGTTAGAGAAAAAACATCTTTTACAAAAATTTCACAAAATTTTCTAAACAAATTTTAAACTATATTATATAATTTACACTGTACAAAAAGTGTTCGTAAGATTTAAAAAACACTTGAAAAAATATAGAAAATAGGTTAGACTTTAAACTACAAAGGAAAGTGCAAATCGGGGGATAAATGAAAGTTCTAAGAACTCCACTACTTAGAAAAGTCATTTCCTCGAGAGTTATGAATGTAACTCTCGCAGTCCTCATTTTTTTCAGTATAGTAATCAATAGTTTCATCCCAAAAGAAATAGGTAATAAAGAAACAATCATACAAGTAATAGCAGCAGTGACAGAAAATTTTGTAATAAAAACGGTAAAAATCTGTACGGAAGATTTGATGGCACTGTCAAACAAAATAGCAGACGATTTAAGACTGTTTTTGAAGATGACAGAGCCCGGCGCAACAGCACCTGTAAAAAGTGAAAATAACGATGCACAAACGCCGGCAAATACCGCAAGTGATACAGGAATAGTATTACAAAATAGAGATATATCAGAAAAAATAAGAGTATATGTGGAAGAAAGTAGTCCGGTAATAGTTGCAGGTAAAATTGAAGAACAGTTGTATAAACTGTATTGTAATTTAAAAATTTGTGGCGATGTGAGAAACAATATTGGGATACTTTCTTTTGTTCTTTTTATACTTGTAATAGAAAGAAGAAAGTTTTGGGGTGCAGCAAGAACGTTTGCAGTAAATGCAAAAATAATGAAGGGCAAAACTAATTTGTGTTGACGGAAAATACAAATTAGTTTTGCTCTTTTTTTCATAAGTAAAAAAAGAGTAAAGGAGAAAGAAAATGAATAAAAAACAAGAAATAAAAAATAAAAATTTAGAAGTTGCAGGTCAGGAGGAAAATATGAATATAATCAAAAAATCAGTCTTGGGGATAAAAAACTATTTTGCCGAAAATTACCGAACTAACAAGTTCAGGAAATTCGTTAGCTTGTTTGTTGTGTTGTGTTTTGTAATAAACATAGCAAACTTGCCTGCATTCGCAGCTAAGGAAAAAAAGGCAAAAGATAACAAAGAAAGAAATGAAAGAGTTATTAAAACCGGTAAAACAGATACCAGTGAAGTTGGTTTGGTAAGCGCCAAAGATGCAATGATGGCAGGTGACGGTGAAGGTGTGAACACCATGATAACCATCGGTGAAATGAGCGAAGAAGATGTAGACAGCATCATTGAGATAAATGCGGAAGAGGGCGTAATAAAAGATAAAACCAACGGTAAAGTGGTAGCAGTATATAACCCGGAAACAGAACAGGTATTGGGTTATGCCGGACAAAGCGATATAGTATACTATCAGGCACTTGTTGATAGAAAGAAAGCTCTCCGTGACGGGACAGCAAACAAGATACAGACAATAGGTGTAGCACAGCAACAGCCTCAGCCTACGGAAGAAATTGCTAAATCCAAATCAGCAGAAGAAATAGCAGATGCTGAAGGTACAGTTATCGGCGAATACAAAGGCGATATTAATAAAGAAGATAAAGAAAAACAGCCACAAACAATAGAAACTATAGAACAAGAAAATAAACAAGCAATAGAACAAACACAAGAATATAAAGATGTTGTAACAGAGCTTGCTAAACAGAGCGGACAAGATGAACAGGAAGTATCCAAGAGTTTAGAAGAAGCTCTTGCAGGCAAAACAGAAGAAGAAAAAGAAGGCGTTATTGGTTTGCTTGCCACATTCTTCCAGCAGGGCGGAAGTATAGTTAACTGTGCAGTTGAAGCACTTTCTAATGTACTTAATGTTACAAGTAAAGGCGTTATAGGTTTAACTGCATTATTGATGGAAATCAGTACAGGTGCATTTGTACAGAACAATGCAGATTTACTTAATGCAGGTGATACTCAATTAATGACCAGTATGGCAACCATGCAGGCAATAATGGAAAAATACGGTCAGGATGCTTACGGCTATGCAAGCGATATAGATACATTTATTGATGGCCTTGCCAATGGCGAAAGTGCAATAGTTTGGGTAAACGGCGACCATTACATAACAGTAACAAAACTTGAAAACGGTAATTTAACAATTGCAGATCCAAATATAAATAGAGGTTCTCCAACAGAATATTCAGCTGCGGCACTAAAATCAATTTTAAACGGTCAAACTGCAAAAGATGTTAACGGAATAGATACAGGTATCAGCTATAAATCTCTTGGTGCAGATGGCAAATTAAGAGCCTTAACAGCCAGTGAAGGCTTAAGAACAGAAATATCTAAAGGTAACGCAACCGAAATTGGCAAAGAGGAAATGATAGACATCCTCGGCGCAAGGACAGAAACAAGAACCGGTACCAGAACTGTTACTAAAACCGGTACAAGAACTGTTACTAAGACAAGGGAAGAAGAAAGAACAGCTACAGCCACAGCTACAGCTACAGCTACAGGAGTTGATAGCGAAGGAAATACATATACTTATACCTATGAATATACTTATGAATATACATATACGGTTACTGTAGAGTATGAGGAAGAAGAAGAGTATGAGTATGAAGTAGAGGAAGAGTATACT
>JAFPUA010000067.1 GCA_017413305.1 Candidatus Ruminimicrobiellum caprinum | reverse complement strand
GCATAGCAGTAAAAGATCCACAGAATTATGAAGCAAGAAGCAATATCATGTGGGCAGCGACGTGGGCATTGAATACTCTTATTGCAAAAGGGAAAAAGACCGATTGGGAAGTACATATGCTCGGGCAAGCAATAGGTGCATACACAGATGCTACGCACGGTATGACACTTGCTGCAGTTTCAATGCCTTATTACAGGCACATAATGCCTTATGGTATTGAAAAATTTAAAAGATTTGCAAAAAATGTTTGGGATGTTGATGTAACAAAGATGTCCGACGAAGATGCTGCAAAAGAGGGATTAAATAGGTTAGAAAATTGGATGAAAGAAATTGGTGTTGTGATGAGTTTAAAAGAGCTTGGCGTTAAGGAAGATATGTTTGAAGGTATAGCAAATGCAACATTTCTTCTCAAAGGTGGTTATAAAGCATTAACTCATGAAGATGTTATAAAAATTTTAAAAGAAAGTTTTTGAGTACAGAATGAATATATTAAAACAAATAAGTGAATTTGTTGGCAGATTTATGGCGGTTGTCGTGCTTATTGTCGCGACAACTGCACTTTTTATTCCAAGTACGGGATTATGGATATCTCTAAGTTGGATAAATTATTTCTTAATGGTAATTATGTTTGGAATGGGACTTACTCTTCGTGTCGAAGATTTTAAACTTATTTTTGTTCGTCCTAGAGATGTTATTATCGGTTGTATGGCTCAATTTATTGTAATGCCGTTGCTTGCTTTTCTGCTATGTAAGATTTTTAATCTCGAAACTGCATTAATGATAGGCGTTATTTTGGTGGGAGCTTGCCCCGGAGGAACAGCCAGTAATGTAATTACGTATCTTTCAAAAGGCGATGTTGCTTTGTCGGTAAGTATGACAAGTATAAATACTATTCTTGCTCCGTTTCTTACTCCTGCAATAACTTATCTTATTTTAAATAAAAATATCAATGTTGATGTTGTTGTAATGTTTATTTCTATACTTAATATTGTTATTGTTCCTATAGTTTTAGGTTTTGTTATTAATAAATTTTTTGAAAAATTTACACGAAAAATTAAAGAAATATTGCCTCTTATTTCTGTGATAGGTATATGTATTATTATTGCTTCCGTTGTAGCTTACAATGCAGAAAGTATTTTAACAACAGGAATAATAGTTTTTGTTGTAGTTGTTTTACATAATATTTTTGGATATGCTTGTGGTTTTGGATTAGGAAAAATATTTCATATGTCTGCTGCAAAAACAAAAGCTGTTTCTATAGAAATAGGGATGCAAAATTCCGGACTTGCTACGAGTCTTGCAAATACTGCATTTCCGTCTATGGCGATGGCGACTGTGCCGGGAGCAATTTTTTCTGTATGGCATAATATATCTGGAGCTATCTTGGCAAATATTTTTAACAGAATTTGTTCGCGATAACTTTAAATTTTTAAAAAAATTTTGTAAAATTACGAAAATCGTTTTACGATTTTTTCGCTGTAAATTTGGGAGTATAAAATATCAAAAATGAATAATATTAGAAATTTCTGCATAATAGCACACATCGATCATGGTAAGAGTACTTTGGCTGACAGATTGTTGGAATATACCGGAACTATTTCCAAGAGAGAAATGAAAGACCAAATTCTTGACGGTATGGAGCTGGAAAGGGAACGCGGTATTACAATTAAGGCAAAAGCTGTTAGAATGCAGTATAAAGATAAAGATGGAAAAGAATATATTTTAAACCTTGTTGATACTCCGGGACATGTTGATTTTACTTATGAAGTTTCTCGTGCATTGGAAGCATGCGAGGGAGCAATACTTGTTATAGATGCTTCACAAGGAGTTGAAGCGCAAACACTTGCAAATACAATGCTTGCAAAAAATGCGAACTTAAAGATAATTCCCGTAATAAATAAAATAGATTTGCCTACGGCAGATATTGATTCTGCTTATGAGCAGATGACAGATGCTTTGGAAGTTTTAGATCAGCCTATACTTGCAAGTGCAAAAGAGGGAATAGGTATAAATGAGATAGTTGATTCTGTTATAGCAAATATTCCTGCTCCTCAGGGCAAAAAAGAAGAGCCGTTATCGGCATTGATATTTGATTCTTTTTATGATTCTTATAAAGGTGTTGTAATAATTATAAGAGTTTTCGACGGAACGATAAAGAAAGGTATGAAAGTTACTTTTATGGCTTCCGGCGCGGAATATGAAGTGCTTGAAGTGGGATATATGAAAATAAAACCTGTTGAATCTGATGGTCTTTCTGCGGGGGAAGTTGGTTTTGTTGTTGCAGGTATTAAAACTATACAGGATGTGAAAATAGGCGATACTATTACCGAAAGTAAACGTCCTACGACACATCCTCATGCAGGATATAAAGAAGTAAATCCTTTTGTTTTTGCAGGGCTTTATCCGTATAGTACTTCTGATTATGACAGCTTAAAAATTGCTCTTGAGAAGTTACAACTTTCAGATTCTTCTTTGACATATGTTCCTGAAACATCAGTTGCTTTAGGCTTTGGGTATAGATGTGGTTTTTTGGGACATCTTCATCTGGAAATAGTTAGAGAAAGGCTTGAAAGAGAATTTGGTTTAAATTTGCTTGTTACAGCTCCTAACGTTATTTATAAAATAAAAACTAAAAATCAGATGGTAACTATAGATAATCCTGCTAAATTTCCTAACAATTCAGAAATACAGGAAATATGGGAACCGTATGTTATGGCAACAATAGTTTCGCCTACGGAATATTTAGGTGGATTGATGGACCTGTGCCAGAAAAAAAGAGGCAAACAGGTTGATATGAAATATGTCAACATGAAAATTGCCATTTTAAAATATGAAATTCCTTTAGCCGAAATTATTGTCGGTTTTTATGATGCTTTAAAATCAGTATCGAAAGGTTATGCATCTTTTGACTATGAACATATTGCTCCACAATTAGGCGACTTGGTAAAACTAGAAATACTTGTTAATGGGGAAGTTGTGGATGCTTTTTCCGTTATTGTCCATAAAGAAAAAGCTCAAACTGCCGCACATTTCTTAACGGAAAAATTAAGGGGAATTATTCCTCGTCATATGTTTGAAATACCGATACAGGCTAGAATAAACAATAAGATTATTGCCAGAGAAACAATTTCTGCAATGAGAAAAGATGTTCTTGCAAAATGTTACGGTGGAGATATCACAAGAAAAAGAAAGCTTCTTGAAAAACAGAAGGAAGGAAAAAAGAAAATGAGACAGTTTGGTAAAGTAGAACTTCCACCTGAAGCTTTTGTTGCAGTGTTGCAAATAGATAATAATTAAATTTATAGCGAAAAAAACAGCAAATTTTGGACTACAATATTGAAACTCGCAAACTTATGTACCGTGTACACTTTTTTGTACACCGCGTTTGCGAGTTTCTTCATTTCGTCTCAAACTTAGCTGTTTTTTCTGTGTTCTCTCATTTACTGGTAAAGTTTTATTTTTCTTTTTTATTATTTTTCTCTTTACAAAATTTCTTGTAAGTGCTATAATAATCTTATCAACTTAATATGTAATGTTTTTGGATCTGCATAAGCAGAACCCTTTTGTGTAAGCAAAAGAGATTTCGACTCCAAAAACAGTCGCATAAAAGTTTGTAAGAATAAATCAGGAGCTATGTTGATTTATTTTTATAATTTTATCTTTCGCCCCTTTGCGGGCGAAAGGCAGCGGCTGTGTAGGCGGTGTCGAAATCTCCTGCACAGTCGCTTTTGTTTTGCCGGCACAAATCTCTCTCCTGCAGAAATTCCAAAAAAATAAATAAAAGGAGAAATATTATGAAAAAATCAAGAAACAAAAAAGCTTTTACCTTAGTAGAAGTAGTAATTACAATTACACTTATTGCTATTTTATCGGCAATATCTGTTCCTATTTACAAAGACTATATTTATAAAGCACAATTGACTGAAGGATATACTTTATGTGCTAAGATTAGGGATGCTCAAATACAATATTATAATGAATATGGATATTTTATTTCAGCATATAGTAGTTATGGCAATCAGTTTACTTGTTACGATAAAGTGTTAGACATTGATGCACGAGCAAATAAATATTTTACAGAATTTTGTTCAAATAGATATTACTTTACGGATATGACAAGCTTGGTTAAAGCTATTCAGGTTTTTATAAAAAATAGACAGGGGAGTCAAAAAACTATGTTATACAATATAACTCAGCCAGTTGAATATTATGGGTTTGAATAAAAATAAAAAGGAGAAATATTATGAAAATAAAAATTAAAGCTTTTACTCTTGTAGAAATGATTATTACAATTGCATTAGTCGTAATTTTATCGACATTGTCAGTTCCTATTTACAGAAAACATGTTGTAAATGCAAAAAAGGCCGAAGGTTATACTTTACTTGCTCAAATAAAAGATTCTCAATTATTATATTATTCGGAATATAGACGATTTTTTACTAAATACGAAGGACAAAAAAGTTTTGAAGAAGTTTTAGGTATAGATGCAAGAGGGAACAAATATTATTCTCTGTTTCAAATAGGAGGTGCTGATGGTGCATGTTTTTATGCGACAGTTTGGGGAGCAGGGGGCCGTATAACATTGGGTTACAATAGAACAACAGGGTCAACTACTGCAGCATAATAATAAAATGTAGGGTTGCTTAAATATAAAATCAGAGAATATCATAGCAATACTCTGATGGAGCAGAAATACAACATAGCAGTATTTCTGCTCTTTTCTATCTAAAAAAATTGCAAAGCAAAAAAATTTTTGCTACAATTATTAACCTATGAATAACGATATAGTAAATTCAGTTAAAGATATTATTTTAAATATACAGACACATGGGGACAGTGCTGTAATCAATTACTTGAAAAAGTTTGATGGTGTAAATTTTAAATCCGCAAAAGATTTTAAAGTTACCTCTGCTCAAATTTCTGCAGCTTCCAAAAAAGTAAGCCCTGAATTGAAGAAAGCAATAAAAGCTTCCTATGCTAATGTTTTGTCTTTCCATAAAAAAGAATATTCAAACATAAAAAAACAGTGGTTCTTGTCTGACAATAACAAAACAGTCGGACAAATTTATCATGCAATAGAATCTGTAGGTATTTATGTGCCGGGGGGAAGATTTTCTTATCCGTCATCGGTAATAAT
The DNA here is from genome assembly GCA_017413305.1 of Candidatus Ruminimicrobiellum caprinum. Classification (GTDB taxonomy): domain Bacteria; phylum Elusimicrobiota; class Endomicrobiia; order Endomicrobiales; family Endomicrobiaceae; genus Ruminimicrobiellum; species Ruminimicrobiellum caprinum. Next base: position 1,330 of record JAFPUA010000067.1, on the reverse strand, counting down.
GAATGCTGTTGCTGCAAAAGTTGCCGGTGTTAAAAGAATAGTTATGATGACACCGCCGAAGAAAATGACAAATGAAGTCCTTTTTGCGGCAAGTCTTTGCGGAATAAACGAAATTTATACCATTGGCGGGGCAGTTGCTGTTGCGGCACTTGCTTACGGAACGAAAACAATAAAGTCCGTTAATATGATAGTCGGTCCGGGCAATGCTTATGTAAATGAAGCAAAGAGGCTTGTGTTCGGTAAAGTCGGTATAGATTCTCTTGCAGGTCCGAGTGAAGTTGCCGTAGTTGCAGATGCAGGTGCTGATAAAGAATATGTTTTTTATGATTTAATGGCACAGGTAGAGCACGATACAATGGCTAAGGCATATTTGCTCTGTAGTTCTAAAGAAACCATAAACTATATAAAGAAAAATTTTGACAAAGAAAAATTAAAACAAGTTAAGATTTATAATGTTCCCGTAGATAAAGCCATAGATATGGTTAATGATATTGCTGCGGAACATTTGGAACTTTTATTAAAAAATGCTAAAAAATATGTTAATAGAATTCATAATGCAGGTGCGATTTTTGTGGGATATAACACAGCTACTGCTGTAGGCGACTATTGGGCAGGCCCGTCGCATGTTTTGCCTACAAATGCTTCTGCAAAATATTCAAGCGGATTGTCAGTTATGACATTCTTAAAAAGAAGCAGTTATATCGAATTAAAAAAAGTAAATTCGTCAATAAGAAAGAATATTGCTGATTTCGCAGGTTCAGAAGGGTTAGTAAACCATAAGAAATCAATTGAGGTAAGGAAGATATGAGCCAGATAGAACTTACTGAAAAAGAATTAGAAATTTTAATACATTTGTTGTCGGAAGATATTACAAAGGATGGTCATAATATTGAAAAAAACGATGACGACCTTTATGATGAAGACGAAATGTTTTTACTTGAAAAACTTGAAACTTTACTAAAACTCAGCGAGTTTGAAAGTTTCCTCGGTGTAAAGAATTTACCGAAAACAAAATATTTAAATTAAGCTTAGAGCTGTAAGCTTACGGGGTATCTAATGAGAAAAGCACACATAAAAAGAAAAACTTTTGAGACGGATGTTGATATTGAGTTGAATTTGGATTCAGCAAAGAAACCGTCAATAAAAACAACAATTCCGTTCATGGATCATATGCTGACATTGTTTGCTGCTCATGCCGGAGTATATCTCAATATAAATGCTAAAGGTGATACGGAAATAGATGATCATCATTTGGTTGAAGATATGGGTATTACTTTAGGTCAAGTTTTTAAACAGGCATTGGGGGATAAAAAGGGTATAGTAAGATACG
>JAFPUA010000066.1 GCA_017413305.1 Candidatus Ruminimicrobiellum caprinum | reverse complement strand
GAAAATAAAATTTTAAAAAGTGTAAAACAAGTTACTGTGAATGATATGTTGGATATTAAATTATCCGACGGCACTATAAAAACCAAGGTAGAACAAATCTTATGAAAGAAAAAACTAAAAATTTTGAAACTTCCTTAAAAAGACTTGAAAAAATAGTTGATGAGATGGAAAATTCCCAGCTTGATATAGATAAGGCAATGAATCTGTTTGAAGAGGGAATATCTTTAGTTAACCAATGTTCCAAAAAACTCGATGAAACAAAGAAAAAAATAGAAATTCTTGTATCGAAAAACGGTAAAATGATAAAAGAAGAGTATATTGAAAAAGAAGGTTCAGATGAATAAAAAAGGTTTTGATTTAAAAAAATATCTTGCACAAAAAGCAAAACTTGTCGACGGACTTTTAAAAAAGTATCTTCCCAAAGATAACTCTGTAATATCTCAGGCAATGAGATATTCAGTTCTTGCCGGAGGTAAACGGTTAAGACCTATATTTGTTATGCTTGGTGCGGAAAGTTTCGGGCTTGATATAAAAAAAATAGAACCTGCCGTTTGTGCAGTAGAATTTTTGCATACATATTCTTTAATTCATGACGATTTGCCTGCTATGGATAACGATGATTTAAGACGCGGTAAACCGACCAGCCATAAAAAGTTCGGCGAAAGTGCTGCAATTCTTGCAGGAGATGCGCTTTTAACGGAAACTTTTAATTTAATATCAAAATGTAAAGTTCCGGCAGACAGAATTGTAAAAGCAATATCAATGTTTGCAGATTATTCCGGATATAAAGGTATGATAGCCGGGCAGGCAGAAGATACAATCGAAGCAGGAAAATGGAACAAACAAAATGTTTCTTTCTGCAAGAAAAAACTTGAATATATTCACATACACAAAACATCCGACTTGATAAAAGGCAGTTTAAAACTCGGTGCAATTCTTGCAGGAGCTAAGGATAAAGACTTGAAATCACTTGAAAAGTACGGACAGAATATAGGTATAGCTTTCCAGATTGCCGATGATATTCTTGATGTTTACGCGGATAAAAAATTGCTTGGCAAAAACGGAAGTGATGCCGATAACGATAAACTGACATATTTGAGACTTTACGGAAAGGAACAGTCGGAAATTAATGCCGCAAAATTGATAAAAGAAGCCAAAAAGGCAGTTTCAAATTTTAAGAAGAACAAAGAAATATTTGAATCTTTAGCTGACTACATGATAACAAGAAAATTCTAAAAAATGTCTATATTAGAAAAAATTTCATCACCTAACGATATAAAAATTATAAAGAAAGAACTTCTTCCTAAACTTGCACAAGAGATAAGAAGTAAGATTATTTCTACCGTATCAAAAACAGGCGGGCATATTGCATCAAGTTTAGGTATGGTAGATTTAACTATTGCTCTTTTATATTCGTTCAACGCAAAAAAAGATAAAATTATTTGGGATGTCGGTCATCAGGCTTATGCATACAAAATACTTACCGGAAGAAACGATAAGTTTGACTCTTTAAGACAGTATAAAGGTATAAGCGGCTTCCCAAAACGTTCTGAGTCTGAATATGATGCTTTCGGTGCAGGACATGCATCTACATCTATTTCTGCAGCGCTAGGTTTTGCAGTTGCAAGGGACTTAAATAAAGAAAATTATAAAGTTGTTTCTATAATCGGCGACGGTTCAATGACGGGTGGTCTTGCTTTTGAAGGTCTTCAAAATGCAGGAACTCTCGATAAAGATATGCTTGTAATTTTGAACGATAACCAGATGTTTATTTCTCAGAAGGTAGGTGTTCTTGCAGGATATTTGACAAAACTTTTAAATGCCAAAGGTATAAAAAAAGTTGAGGACAGAGTTTTAAAAATTGCAGCAAATTTAAAATTTTTAAATTTTGCTTCAATAAAGAAAATTGTTAAAAGATTTAAAGTTATACTGTTTCCGGGACTTATGTTTGAAGAAATGGGCTTTTCTTATGTTGGCCCTATCGACGGACATAATATAAGCCAGCTTGTTGATATTTTGGAAAAAGTTAAAAATATAAAAGGCCCTGTTCTTTTACATGTTGCTACAAAAAAAGGAAAGGGGTATAAATTTGCTGAGGATAACCCTACAAAATTTCATGGTATAGGTCCTTTTGATATAAAAACAGGTAAAACTCTTTCATTAAAGAAAGTTACATATACGGAAGTGTTTTCTAAAGCTATAGTAAAACTGGCAGAAAATGATGATAAGATAGTTGCGATTACTGCAGCTATGCCTGACGGTACAGGCTTGAAAAGTTTTTCTAAAAATTTCCCAAACAGATTTTTTGATGTAGGAATAGATGAAGGGCATGCTGTTACATTTGCAGCTGCACTTGCTGCCGGCGGAATGAAACCTGTTGTTGCGATTTATTCCACATTTATGCAGAGGGCATTGGATAATATTATCCACGATGTAGCGTTACAGAATCTTCCGGTAGTAATGATGCTCGACAGAGCAGGTATTGTGGGAGAAGATGGTGCTACACATCACGGAGCATTTGATTTGTCATATTTAAAATATATACCGAATTTAACTATTATGGCTCCTGCCAATGAAACAGAGTTACAGGATATGCTTAATACAGCACTTACTTTAAAAAATCCGTCCGTTATCAGATATCCTCGCGGCAGCGGGACAAGAGAAGCATCTTTTCAGAGAAATTTTGAACTTTTGGATATAGGTAAAGCTAAGCTTGAACGCGAAGGTAAAGATGCTTGTATTGTTTGCTTAGGAAATGTTTGGCAGATATGTTTAGATGCTGCAGATAAATTAAAAGAGAAAGGAAAAGATGTTTCGGTTCTTAATATGCGTTTCTTGAAACCGTTTGACGAGCAGGCAATCAAAGATATTTTGAAATATACTGATAAAATTGTTACTGTTGAAGAAAATGCGCTTTTAGGCGGTATGGGAGAAACTGTAAAATCTATTCTTTCGGGAACAGGTGCAAAAGTTTGTTCAATAGG
>JAFPUA010000065.1 GCA_017413305.1 Candidatus Ruminimicrobiellum caprinum | reverse complement strand
TTTCTTATTGCCTGTATGGCTATCAATTTTTCTCCATAAAATCTCTACTTTGGTTTCTGCTATAACATCGGCATACTCTATCGCAAGCGTGTTTTTCGGTGCCCATTTCCCTGTAGCAAAATATTCTATTCCTAAATAATCGTAATTAATTCTGATTTTTGTAACATTATTTTCTTCACACCATTTTAGCACCTGCATTACGGAAAAGATTTCTCCTCCGAACTGTCTTGTAGATGTATCTTCCAAACTTCCGGAAAATTCCTGTATCTTTTTATCACCTAAAAAAATCACTGCGCCGTAACCGGTTTTACCGTTTATAAAAGAACCGTCAACAAAAGCTTCATACACTCCGGAAGCTTCGTCAAAAGTTTCAAAACCGTTTGCTTTATCCCAACACTTATTTATAATATCTAAAACTTTTTCGTCTTTTATACCGTTTGTTGCCAAAGAATATGTCTTTTTGCTTGGTTTATAATAAAGACCGGCAAAACCGACATCCTCGGAATTATATTTGACTTTTATTTGTACAAAATAATCTCTAAAACTTTTGCCGTCAATTGACGCTTCGATTCCGCTGTTCTTTAAAATAGCTGAAAATTTATCTGCGAAACTCTGCAATTCTGATTGATATAAAGTCATTTTCTCTCCTGTTTGCTTGTCTCTTTAATTTTTAAAATATAATAAAATGTAATTCCATTCATAAACAACAAAACTGCTCCCGTAACTATACCGACACTTAAATTAATAAATATCGATAATATTACAGCAGCAGCTATATCAAATAAAAAGATAAAATAAAACAAATAATTCATTTTATCCTTTGTACTCTCTAACCAAATATATCAATTTACCTATAACATCTATTTTATAACTGTTTGAGGACAATGTAGGATATTTAGGATTGGACGATTTCAATAAAATTTCGTCACCCTCTTTAAAAAATATTTTTACGGCAGATTCATCATTTACCAAAGCTACGACTATGTCTCCGCTTGTCGGTTCCTCTCCCTTTACGATTACAACGGTATCACCGTCAACAATTCCGGACGGTTCCATGCTGTCACCTTTCACTTTTAAAGCAAAACATTTTCTGTTTCTTGTAATATCAGTACTTATATAAATATAATCCGAAGAAGAATCTTCTATCTGTTCCAAAAATGTTCCTGCATGTACGGACCCCAACACCGCTACAGGTGTAAAAGATTTCCTGTTAGGGAAATCTATTCCTCTGGATAAAGAACCCCTTTTTACAAGAAACCCTTTAGACAACAAAGCTCTTAAATGTTGCTGAATTGAACCTATTGATAAATTAAAATTTGTCGCAATTTCTCTTACAGTAGGCATCATGCCGTTAGCTGCATGAAATTGTCTTATATACTCTATTACCCTTTTCTGTTTTTCCGTAAGTTCTTTCATAAATAACCTCCAATAAAACATCATATAGTATACAGATTATAGTATACAAAAGTAAATTAGTCAAGAAGAAAAATTACTTAGTGATTTTTTGAAAAAAAAGATGTATTATCGGCAGGGAATAAATTAAAGCCATTTATTTTTTTTCATATAAAAGATTATTCCAAATGTGGCTGCAAGTATCATAAATATTGCAAAAAACCATGTTCCGGTATCTCCCAAGAATTTTATCTCCGGGAAAGCAACATTCATACCGTAATAACTTGCAACTATAAGTATAGGCAAAAAGATAGTAGCTATTACGCTTAAAAATTTCATTGTCTCATTTAACTTAATCGTTATTGACGACATATAAATTGCTATAAGCGAGCTTATCATTTGTGAATTGTAATTTATTGTTTTGTTAAGGCTGTTAAGCTGATCAGTAATATCTCTAAAATATGCAGAGTAGCTTTCCTTAATATATTCGTTATTTTCTCTGGAAAAAAATGCGTACACATTTTTCTGAGGATCGGCAATTTTTCTCATGGAGAGTAACACTTTTTTTAAGTCCAAAATCTCTTCCATCAATTTCGGATTAGGATCTTCAAGAACTTTATCTTCAATTAAATCAATTTTGTCACTGATTTTATCCATAGTGTTTTCAAGATTAGAAACAACTTTGGAAAGAATTTTATACAAAACCGTCTCGATATTTTTTAACTCTATCTGCGGTTTAAGCATAGCCTTGTGCATTAATGTTTCAAGAAATTCCAAATCATCAGTATGTGCGGTAACTATCAAATTCTGAGATAAAAATATATCAAGCTCGTACATACTTTCATCGAATTCTGCCATATTCATATTTTTCAGTCTTATACCGTGAGTATTGACAAAAAGATAGTTATCGAACTCTTCTACTTTAGGGTTGTATAGAGGGAATAAACAGTCTTCGACGGAAAGTTCATGAAATTTAAATGTATCGGTTAAAAGAGCAATCTCGTCCGTAGACAAATCGCCTTTTTCCAATGTAATATCTACCCACAACAAAGAGGGGTTTTCGTGGTATATGTTATTAATCTTTTCTATGCTCTCTTCATGCCTGCAAGAGCCGTTGTGAATGTAAACTGATCTAATCATAACTCTACCCTGACCAAACTTAAATTTTCTAAAGGAATTGTACAAAATAAAAATTTTTAAGTAAAGCTAAAAATTACTTTGCATTTTTTAAATCAAGTCTCGGGAACAGAATTTCAAAAGCACCAAGTTTGCTGCCTTTAGGAGAAAAACCTTCTTTAGGCAAAACTTTGTCTGCAAAATATTTTTTTGCAACATCAATAATATTTCCCGCTGCACCGTTCAATTGCCAAATTTTTTCTGACAAAGTCGGCATAAAAGGAATTAAATGTAGGGTTATCAAGTCCGTTGCCTGGAAATAACAATACATACATTCTGCAAGTTTTTTGGTATCGGTTTTTGCTAATTTCCAAGGTGCATCCTGCTCTATCTGCTGATTAATTAAAGTTATTGCCTGCTGTAAAAGTTCTGCAGATTTATGAAACTGCATATTTTCAATTGATCTGCCGTACTCTTCACCTAAAATTTTGGCAACTTCTTTTGTTAAAACATCGTCAACATCACAGTCAGGAACTTTCCCTTCAAAATATTTTTCCGACATTTTATTTGTTCTTGAAACAAGGTTACCTAAATTATTTGCTAAATCAACATTATATTTTTTCGTCAATGCTTCCATAGAAATATCACCGTCCGGACCAAACGGGATTAACGATACTGCCAAATACCTTGCAGGATCTACACCAAACTTTTCTATTAACTGTGCGGGGGTAATAACATTGCCGATTGTTTTCGACATTTTGTCGCCGTTAATAGTGAAAAATCCGTGTGCATAAACTCTTTTATGCACCGGAATATCTGCACCCATAAGAAGAGCAGGCCAAATAACACTGTGAAACCACAAAATATCTTTTGCCATTAAATGCATATCTGCGGGCCAATACTTTTCAAACATTTCTTTATTATCTTTATATCCTATAGCGGAAACATAGTTAATTAAAGCATCTACCCACACATATACCGTCTGACTTTTATCAAACGGAAGCGGTATTCCCCAATCAAGTGCTGCTCGGGAAATACTAATATCTTCAAGTCCTAATCTTAATTTGCCCAAAATTTCATTTCTTCTTGTTTCGGGAAGAATTTCTATATGAGACGGATTAAAAGAATTTTCTATCATATCGATAAGCTTATCGGTAAACTCTGAAAGTTTAAAGAAATAATTTTCTTCCGACTGAACTACCGGTTTCTTTTTATGGTCAGGGCAACATCCGTTTTCGTCTAAATCTTTCTGTGCAATAAACTTTTCACAGCCTACACAGTATAACCCTTCATACTGTTTTTTATAAATTAAACCTTTATCATAAAGTTTCTGCATTATCATCTGAACAGTTTCTTCGTGCTGTTTATCTGTTGTCCTAATAAACCCATCGTTGGAAATATTTAAACTTTTCCATGCTTGTTGAAAATATCCGCTCATTTCATCGCAGAGCTGTTTCGGTGTTATACCCTTTTCCTGTGCCGACTGACAGATTTTTGCACCGTGTTCATCAGTTCCTGTCAGAAAAAAAACATCACATCCCTGAAGCCTTTTCCAACGGGCAGCGATATCTGCCGCTATCGTCGTATAGGCATGTCCGATATGCGGACGATCGTTGACATAGTATATGGGTGTTGTGATATAATATTTTTCCATATTGTCCCCTTATTATATTTTAATTATAAATTATAAATAACAATTTTCAGTTTCGATATTATATCAAAAAAATAAAAAAATGTACAAAAATTTTGTAGTTGTTTCTTAAATTTAGTATAATCATTTTTATGAAGAATTTTATTAGAGCAAATATATTTTTCTTTTTTATACTTTTTGTAATATGTTTTGCTGTTTACGGCAAAGCTATGAATTTTGGCATAACTCGTTTAGATGATGATAAATTAACAGTAAACAATATCAACTATATTTCTGATTATAAAAATATTCCTAAATTTTTCAAAACAGATTGTTATCATGCATCAGGGCATCTCTATTATAGACCGATTCTAAGTCTTTCATTTTCGCTGGAATCAATGTTTTTTGGATACAATACAAAAGTTTATCACACTACAAACATTTTATTGTTTATTCTTTCATTATTTTTAATTTTTGTTTTTCTTTCTAAATTTAATTTCAATAAAAATATTTTAAAATTTCTTATTGTCCTATGTGCAGTACACCCAATTTTAGCATCCGTACCTGCATGGTTGCCGGCAAGAAACGATTCATTACTTACAATATTCTTAATTTCTTCTTTTATTTTCTTTATAAAGTATTTAAGTTCAAAAAAATATTCTCATTTATTTTTGTATTTATTCTTCTATGCTTTGTCAGTTTTCACAAAAGAAACGGCACTGATAATGATAATTATTTTCCCTTTTTTAACCATTCTTCCATTCACCAATTCACCTTTTAGGCTTAAACATAAACTATGTA
>JAFPUA010000064.1 GCA_017413305.1 Candidatus Ruminimicrobiellum caprinum | reverse complement strand
TCCTATCTCGGCAAACTGTTGAGTAATGTTAATATCTGCTACAACACCCGGCGAATACGGACTTACCAAAACACCTGCAATTAAGTATCCGACTATTGGTGAAAGATTTATTTTCTGCACGACAAAACCAAGAATGAGTGCTATTGTTAATGCACAGACTAGCGTGAGTATCATAAATGCTCCAATTTGTAATTTAGAATTTTATACATTATAGCAAAAAAACTCTTTAAAAAAAATAAAATATAGTATATAATATATAATATGATTTTATTTTTCAATTAAATTCTTTTTGTGGAGAATTGATTTATGATCAAAATTTTACTTTGTGATGATGAAGTTTTTGCAAGAGATGCAATGGCAAAAATCATCAAAAGGAAAGGCTTTGATGTGCTTGTCGCGTCTAACGCTGAAGAATGCATAGATTTGTTTAAAAAACAAAATCCTGAAGTTTTGTTCCTCGATGTTCTTCTTCCCGATTTGGACGGCGACAATATTCATAAATATTTAAAAGAAATAAATAAAGATGTAAATATATATTATGTTACGGGTTCGGAAACTGTTTTTACGAAGCAGAATGCAGAAAGTTTAGGCGCAAAAGGCTATTTGGCAAAGCCTGTCAATATGGAAGAACTTAACAAAGTTTTGGAAGATATTAGAAAAAATTTTGGCGAAGGTTCGGAGAGTAATAATTGAAAAAATTCTTAACGATATTAATTACTTTATGTATGTGTTTTTCTGTTTCTTTTGCAGAGTTTGACCCGTATGCCGATGAAGAACCGGAAGGCAAACCCACAAAGAAACTTATTTACGGCTTAGTGCTTACAGTGTTGGGTGGTATTTTAACTTATGACGGTTTTTCTCAGGTGGAGGAAGATCTCTCCCGCCCCAGTGTCGACTATACCACAGTATTGCATTCAGAGTGGTATTCATATGGAACAGGTTCTCCAACAGGATATTTTGATGTAGATACTTATGGAATAAAATCAGGATATTCTGAGTGGAACTATGAAATTGATGGAAAAACTTATTCTATTGGACAAGAGTCAGATGGTAAAGATTGGAACATATTATACAATAACGGCAATGTTGATTTAAAAAATATTACAATAGAAGTTCGCTACAAAAAAAGAGATGGTACTGTGATAAAAGACGATAATTGGCGTAGTCAAGATGGAGAAAAAACATCCAATGATTATCATATTGCTACAGTGCAAAAAATAGGAGAGACGGAAAGAATAGAGTATAAAAATAAAGATTTGGCAAAAGGACAGTCTTTGTCTTGGCAAGATATTTGGGGATATTGTACAAGCGGCACTGATATGCCAAATTTAAATCCAAGAAAAGATGACGATCCTGATGATCTCACAGGGCTCAATCTTGGAGAGAATGCATTAGATTTAATGGACGTTCGTGTAAAATTGGAAAAGAACATTAACTATAAGCCAATAATCAAAAAAAGAAACAAAAGTGATATTGAGGGTGTTTGCGGAATACTGATGTGTGCAGCAGGAATATATTTTATTATAGACTATTTTGTTGATATGCATAAATTTAATGTTTATGCAAAAAAACATCAATTAAATATGAGAATTGCGACAGCTCCTAACGAATATAAGCTGTTGCTACAGAAGAGAATATAAAAAATCGCAAAACGATTTTTAGCTGATAGTTTACAGCTGAAAGCTTAAAGTTTGTTGTAAAAATATATTTTAAACTATAAGCTATAAGCTTTAAGCTTAAGGTTGTAAGTAAGATGACAAAAATAATAAAATTATCAAATATTGTGACGACAGTATTATTGTTGTGTGCTGTGGGGTGTTTTGCTGTGCCAACACCCGGCGGAAAAGCTTCGATTAGTTCTTCTATTCCAACATCATCCACACCGCCAACACCGACATATATAACTTCTGCAATTTCAAAACCGTACCCGACGAACAAATTTTTCAATTCTTTAATTTATGCTTGTTACGACTATAATCCTTCAAATATAAATGCATATTCTTTCAATATGTATGCTTATCCACAAGTGTTTAGCGCAGAAGAGTCCGGACTATTAATAGAGTATCCAAAAATAAAATATTCTTCTGACGCAATAAAATTTAAAGATAACGGATACGATACAGATGCTGATGACTACGCGAACTCGATGGTGATTTCTATTTCTACTACCACAGCCAACGGATACAACAAAAATTTTTCTTCTGCAAAGCTTGACGGATATTCTGATTTTTCAGCTACAGCCAAATGGGAAACAGATTCATATTGGATGACATCAACAATGGTGCAAGGTTCACCATTTTCTTACTATGAATTTTCCGACGGAATAATTCCATCCATAAACTTTGCTCAGAACTGGGAATGGTACAATTTTTCTACAGTTTACACATTATATGATAGTGACGGAAATATAATTTCTTACGACACTTTATCATATGGTGGTACAAACACCGACAGAATAATTTTACATGTAAATTACGGTGACAAAAGTGTATATTATGGTATTTTCGTTCCAAAAGGAACAATGTTTTCTCAAGATATTGCCAATATACAAAACCCAAGCAGTTGGTATGTCCCTTGGTTCAGAATTGCAATAACTTTCCCTTCCGGCACAAATTATATGTCACTAGCACTTCTTCCCTCAACATCTCTTAGCGAAGCTGTAGAAGATTTGGCTACATATTACAAATACGCATATAACTTTGTTACTGACACAAAAGCAGAATGGTCTGTTTCGTCGGACTATTCTTCTAAAACAACATTTAATTTTACTACAACAAAAAAAAGAACAGATGTTCCCGGCCAGCAGAATGGTACACTTTTTTGTTTGTTTCCCCACCAATATAATAATTTAAACTCTTCGGTAAATTATGTTGGCAGCAACACTTTTGATACTTTGCGAGGTATACTGAAACTTGCCGCAGGAAATACTTTTTCCACAAAAACAGATTTTAACGGAATTCTTCCGTATTTTAATTATGATATTTCCGATATTAAGGATGATTTAACAACATACTTGGAAGCAGATATTTCTTCCGTCAAAGTTTCGGAAGTTTCTGTTAATCCGTACATTGCAGGAAAAACAGTTGCAAAATTGGCAAATCTTATCCCTATAGCGGACAATTTAAATAACGATATACTTAAAAAAAGTGCAATTGTAAAATTGAGAACTTTATTAAAAGAATGGTTTACTTATTCGTCAACAAAATTTGAAACAGGGAAATATTTTGCTTACGATAATACTTGGGGCGGTCTTTTAGGTATAAAAGATAATGATTCCGATATAACAAAATTTTATTCTTTTAATTATAACGATCACCATTTTCATTTTGGGTACTTTATTTATGCGGCATCAATTCTTGCAATGTACGACGAAGAGTTTATAAAAGATTACGGAGGCATGGTAAATTTATTAATAAAAGATATTGCCAATACCGAAAGGAACGACAGCGATTTTCCGTATATGAGACATTTTGATTTTTATGAATCGCATAGCTGGGCTAACGGTATGGGCGGTGCGGATAATAGAGGTATAGATCAAGAATCTTCGTCGGAAGCAATGAACGCATGGAGCGCAATTTTCCTGTGGGGACTTGTTACCGATAACGAAACATACAAAAAACTTGGCGCATATCTGTATTCAAACGAGTATCAGGCAATAAAATATTATTATTTTGATGTTGACGGAGATATTTTAAAAGTGCCTTATAAACATAACTCTATAGGCAGGCTGTTCGGCGGAACAGTTTCTTACGACTTGTTTTTTTATCCGCAGTACCCTCAAACTATAAAGGGCATACAGGTTCTTCCAATGACACCGGCAATGACATATTTTTCTTATGACAAAACATATATTGAAAATTTTTATACGGCAATGTCGTCAGAGACGGGCAGCAATCCTGAACAGTGGTGGGATATCTGGGCAAGGGTTGTTTCTTTGTACAATCCGTCTACGGCATTAACGAACTTCAATACATATGTCAGCGATTATGATGCCGAATCCGGCAGCTCAAAAAGTTTCACTTATCATTTCATAAAATATTTTGACAAATACGGCACGCCTGATTTTTCTTATACTGCAGATTTTCCGTCTTATATGGTGCAGACAAACGGAACATCAATATCGTACAGTGCATACAACCCTACAAGCTCCAGTAAAACGGTACGCTTTTACAAAGCTGGCAAAAATATCGGCAGCTTAAATGTTCCTGCAAAAAGTTTTGCAATAACATCAGATTTAATTCAAAATGATGACGGGAAAAAACTTTCTGTTTATCCTGTTCCGTACAAGCCTAACAGCAGCGGTAAATACGGCGGTAATGGTATAACATTTTTAAATATTGAACCGAATTCAACGATAAAAATTTTTAATATAGCTGGTGAAAAAGTTTTTGAGACAACAACTGATTCCGGTTCAAATTTTTATTTATGGAATGCAAAAAATAATGCCGGCAACAATGTTGCGTCAGGTGTATATATTTATTATATTAAGTCCGGCGGTAACATCAAAAAAGGAAAATTGGCAATAGAGAGATAATATGAAAAATATAGTTTTTAGATGGATTATAATTTTGTTATGTTTAGCTGTAGCACTTTTTATAGTGCAGATAAGAGTTAACTCTATAATTAAAAAAAATCTTAACTCCGTGATAAAAGTTGAGTTTCCTCAGTACACTAAAGAAGAACTTGTTAAAGACTCTGAAAAAAGACAAAAATATTTACTTACAAGAACAAATGTAAAATTTGAAGTTCACAAGGTTAAAATGAAGGAAAACCTTTGGGGTATTGCCAAACAGCATGGATATTCAGTACACACTGTTATAGGCTGTAATCCTCAGATGAAGACGTATCATGTAAATGTTAATGACAAGCTTTTACTTCCGGAAACGGGAGGGTGTTTATATCCGGTTTCGCCAAACGATACTTGGGCAACTATAGCAGAAAAGTATGATATTGACGAAGAAACTTTAAAAAATACAAACTGCAGAGTTACTGATTTATCAAAAGAAATTTTTGTTTTTGTTCCCGGAAAAAAACCGGCAGTTGATACGCTTAACGAAAGTATGCAGGAAAAATATGCTTTAAGAGATATGTTTCGTTCGCCGCTTGCAGGGCGTTTGTCCAGCACTTTTGGCACAAGACGTCATCCTATAACCGGAAAAGTCAGCAAACACGGTGGAATAGATATTGCAGTAAAGTCAGGTTCTCTTGTTGCTGCAGCTGCCGATGGTGTGGTAATCGTCGCAAGTACAGATGTTGGTCATTACGGAACGGCAGTTTTTATAGATCATAGAAACGGATATGTTACGCATTATGGACATTTGTCAAAAATTTTGGTAAGGGTCGGCCAAAAAGTTAAAATGGGTCAAATCATCGCTCGTAGCGGTTCTACAGGAAGGTCAACTGGTCCACATTTGCATTTTACCGTTAAGAAAAACGGTGTCGGGGTTGACCCGCTAAAATTCCTATGGTAGGGGATTATGTTTAAATATTTATACGATTCATTCTATCAAAAAAGGTTTCATATTCTAATTACCTGTTTTGCAATATTGCTTAACTGGGCAGGCCACACATTTGTTTATGAAAATAGTTACAGATTTTTAACTTTTGATATGGTGGGCACATTTGTTGTTGCAATGACTCTTGGCACGGTTTGGGCACTGATAGCAGCAATTGTTACACCTATAGTTTTATCAAATATCACTTCGCCTCATTTTATTTATTTGGCAGTTATAAATATGACAGGCGCCATAGTGTGGGGCTGGCTTGTAGAAAGCGGCAACCTTATCCTTTTTAACACAAAAAGCAAAAATAAAAATACCATAGGACAAACTATAGCCATTTCCGGCAGATTTATTCTTTTTGCATCGATACTTACCGGGCTCGTAATATCGTTGTCGTCTTCAATAATTAAAAATATTATATTTAAAGATGCTATTTTTAAACAGCCTTACTCGATGTATTTTACGGAACTTTTTAAAAATATTTTTGATATAGATAATACAAGTATGTTGTCTCTTCTTGCCAATTATATAGCTGAAACATTTATAGAAATACCGAACATAATAATAATGGTTCTTGTCGGGTGCATTATTTCAATGACTATTTTAAAATATAACACTCTGATGTTAACGCAGCATTACGAGCGAAAAATAAAAGGCAACAACATTTCGTGGTTCAGCATATGTTTGTCGAATATCACTATTGTGGAATTTATTATATTTATTGTGTCCGGTTATATTTATATTGCAACAGTCAAGTCAGTGTCAAACAGCATTTTAACTACCATAATGACAGACATTTCTATTAATTCCGTTCATGGTTTTATTTTTTTAGAAATGATATCTCTTCCTCTCACAATAATAATACTTTTATTGTTTTTAAAGATAATTCTGCCGGATACAAGAACAAGAAAAACTTTTGATTTGGACTATCTTAAAAGAAATATTCTTAATAAAAAAGAGTTCGATTCCGATATAAATAAATTTATCATTACCCTTTCGGCAATATCTTTAGGAGTAGTTTTTATATATTTATTGATTACAGTTAACTTTACAGGTATTACACCGATAAAATATTATCAGAATAATTCTGTTTCTCCGGCAAATGTCAGCAACTTTTTATGGCTGATAATACTGATAATAACCTTTATTCTTATTGATAAGTATAACAACAGTTTAACCAGAGATATTACCCTTGAAAACGAACTTATAAAAAAACAGACCGTTACGGAAATTTCAGATTCTTTTGACACACAGCGCCAGAAGTTGCAGGCATTGGAGCTTAACTGGTCGCAGGACACAGTAGAACTTTTAAGAAGTAGCCGTCACGATTTGATAAATGAGTTGGAAAAAACAAAAACAGGTCTTAACGATTTGCTGTTTGAAGTATATGAAAAAATTGTAAAACCGTATAAAGATGCTATTCTGGAAAACCAAAAAAATACAAGGGAACATATCGAGGAGTTAGGTAACGGAATTCTTTCTAAAAAAACAATTTCTTATATACAGGAAAACATCAAAACTCAAGCTGCATTTTATAATTCAAAACTTAAACCGTACATAAATATAGAGGTTAATGGTTTTAATAAAGATATAGACGATTTTTATTGTTATTCCAACAGATTAATATTTGTTGCAATAAACAATGTTTTGGATAATTCTATTTTTGCATTACAAAAATTGTTGCTTAATGACGCATTTTCTGCTAAACTTAATATATCTTTAAAATTGTCTGAAGATACAAAAAACTTTGAGATATTAATTACAGATAATGCAGGCGGTGTAAATGAGGGAAAGTTGCAGAAACTTTATAAAGAACAGGTAGAAAGTTCCAAAGGTAAACGTCTGGGTGAGGGGACAATACATACCGCATACTTTGTAAATATTTTAAACGGGAAAATAAGCGCGGACAATATTTCATATCCCGACGGAACAAAAGGCCTGCAAACGACAATTTTAATACCTGTTTACCGCAGATAAAAAG
>JAFPUA010000063.1 GCA_017413305.1 Candidatus Ruminimicrobiellum caprinum | reverse complement strand
GATATTTTCCCTTTGCCAATGATAAAACATCTATAAAATTTTGATCGGCAATGTATGTAGGATTAGGCTGTTTGAAATATTTAATATTTGAATACTTTTCCGTAAAAATTTTACATACTTCTTCAGTATTATCAGTCGAGCAGTTATCGGATATCACAACTTCAACATCCTTACCAAAGCCTTCGTTTTCAACGATAGAATTTAATATTTGAGTTAAATATTCTGCTCTGTTGTATGTCGGAATACAGATGGAAAGTAAAGGTTCTTCATTATTCATTTTTTATCTTTTTCTTTTGATTTTGAGAAATAGAACTTTGCTTATTTTATAGTCTTTTCCGACTTCAACCGTTCTTATATTAAAGCAAAATTTCAAACATTTTTTTATAAATCTTTTAGAAATATCAATTGGATTAAATATTGTAAAAAACAATTTCATTTTTTTAGTTTTATTTAAGGATTTATAAATTTCATAAAAATAATTAAATTTATCTTTAACAAAATAATCATAAACTATAGAATTAAAAAATTTATTCCAATTCTTATAAATATTTCCACCGGATATTACGGACTCTATCGTTTCTCTTTGTAAACTTTTATCTTTTAATAATGTTGTAATATTGCAAAGTCCTAAAATCCAATTTCTGCAAGACATTCTCTCCGAAATAAATGATTTTTTATCAACACCTCGTGAAAAAGATAAATTTTCTTTTACATCCATATATACATTATGATATAAGCCGTTATCTACAATTTGCTTATTCAAAACTTTTATTTTTTTATTCTCATTTATTGCATATATGGATATACAACTCTGCTGAAACATTGTAAAAATATTTTCATACATATTTAAAATAACGTCATTCGTAATAAGTTCTGTTCTATATATTCCGGCAGGAACAAAAGTTAGTTGAGGAAGTTGATATGATTTATTATTAAACTCATTTTCATTTGGAAAAAGATAATTCGATACACAAATAATATCAATCTTTTCTTCAATAAGTTTTTCAACTTTTTCCCAATTAGACCAATCATAATAATCATCGTCACATAATACCCAAACATATTCTTTACCACTGCCTGCACTCATTTCAAATGCTCTGCAGATATTCGCATTTCCACCGATATTCACATTATGTCTAATATGTTTTATATTTGAAAATTTCCGACAATATTCTTCTATAAATTCATAAGTTCCGTCTGTTGAAGCATTATCAAGAATTGTTATATCAAAATCTCTTATTGGAGACTCTTTTGAAAATATTTGACTAAAAGTCCTCTTCAAATATTCCAAACGATTATATGTTATCAAGTAAATTTGTAGTTTTAATTTTAACATTTGATATTTTTTATTTAAATTTGCACAAGTATTATTTTAAATTTATTGAAAAACTTTTTTGTCAAATTTGAAAAAAATTTTTTTATCTTCGATAAAGGATTAACATTCATATAATTTACGGAAAAACTTTCTACTGTTATCCTAAAAAAAATTCTGTGCAACAAATCTGTCTTCCTTTGTTTGGGGAAAATCATACCTTTTTTTCTTGCCAAACCATGCAAATCTTCTAAAGAAAATTTTTTTCTATTTTCAGGAGGAATAAACGCCTCGTATTTACCATCCATAAGGCATGTAGATTTATAATTATAGGCTATTCTTAATAAAAAACTCTCTTTTTTAAAAATTATATCAT
>JAFPUA010000007.1 GCA_017413305.1 Candidatus Ruminimicrobiellum caprinum | reverse complement strand
CTGGGTGCGATGATGATAGAAAAAGATGCTATAATAAAAGCTATCGAACTCGTAAAGGAAGAAGATTTTTATAAGGAAGTTCATAAAATTATTTTCGGTGCAATAAAAGAACTTAACGACACCGAAGTCGCTGAGCCTGTTACTATAAGCAACAGACTTAAAACAAATAAAATGTTTGCTGATGCCGGCGGAATAAAATATCTGTTTCAATTAATGGATGCGGCACAAACGGCAGCAAACGTTGAATATTACGCAAATATCGTCAAAGATAAATCAATATTACGACAAATAATAAATGTCGGTTCCACTATGGTTACCGATGCTTTTTCGGAAGATTCTCCTTCGGAAACTATCCTTGATAACGCACAAACTGTTTTGTTTAATATATCTAAACAAAATGTTTTAAATGAATTTTCTACACCGGAAGAATTGATACCTTCTGTTGTCACAAAACTTGAAAATCTTTATAAAGACAAAAATGACGTTCCCGGACTAAGAACAGGTTTTACAGATCTCGATAAAATTACGGCAGGATTACAAAATTCCGAACTTATAATTATTGCTGGCCGTCCTTCAATGGGTAAAACAGCATTTGCACTTAATATTGCTGAATATGTTTCAGTTACATCTAAAAATCCGCAGTCTGTCGCAATTTTTTCTCTTGAAATGTCAAAAGAAGCTTTAATGATGAGATTTTTAGCTTCTGTTGCACAAGTTAGCGGACAAGATTTAAGAAAAGGTTATTTCAAAAATTCCGACTGGCCAAAACTTACAACAGCTATGGATAAAATAGGTAAAGCCTCAATGTATATATGTGACGCGGATATGTCTGCTGTTGATATAAGAGCCACAGCAAAAAAGCTTGCTACAAAGTTGGAAAAGAAAGGTAAACCTTTATCTTTAATTATCATCGATTATTTACAGCTTATCCGAGGTATCGGTAACGGTAAAAAAATAGAATCGAAACAAATTGAAACAGCAGAAATTTCCCGTTCTTTAAAGGCACTTGCAAAAGACTTAAATGTTCCGGTTATTGCTTTGTCACAGCTTTCAAGACAGACTGAAAAAAGAGGCAAAGATACAAAACCGATGCTTTCCGACCTTAGAGATTCAGGTGCTATCGAGCAGGACGCCGATGTAGTAGCATTCGTACATAGAGAGGGTTATTACGCTAAGGACGATCCTGACAAAAAGAACCAAGCTGAAATCATTATAGCAAAACAGAGAAACGGTCCTGTCGGTACGGTAGAACTGGTATTTGAAGGCGAATATACAAAATTTTATAATAAATCAACAGCATCCATGGAGGCAAACTAATGAAGGAACAACCGCCTGCAGGTTTGAAAAAGCAGAAAATTAATTTTTTTCGTCCTAATTGGGTAGAAATAGATAAAAGCGACTTTCTGTTCAACCTAAAAAAGATTAAAGAATCTTTGAAAAAGGATACCAAAGTTTTGGCAGTTATTAAATCCAACGCATATGGACATGGTGGCATAGAACTTGCAAAAGAAGCAGCTAAAGCAGGTATTTATGGTATAGCCGTTTCCTCAATAGAGGAAGGTATCTCTTTTAGAAAAGCAGGAATAAAAGCAAAAATTTTGGTTTTCGGAAGCGGTTATCCTTTAGAATATTTATCGGTAGCAACTTTTTGGGATTTGATTCCGACCATATCCAGCCTTCAGGGCTTGCACGAATTATCTCATCTTGCAAAGAAATATCGTAAAAAACTTGAATTCCATTTGAAAGTTGACACCGGTATGGGAAGGGTCGGCGTAATTGCAAGCGACAACGCTAAGATTATTCTTGATAAAATAGCCGCAAATGACGATATAGAAATGTCGGGCATTTATACCCATTTTGCCGTAGCCGATACAAATCCGGCCTACACACAACTTCAGCTGGACAAATTTAATGAAGTTATAAAATATGCAAAATCTTTAGGTTTAAAGTTTACTGCTCACGCCGCAAATACGGCGGCAATTTTTTCAAGTAAAAAAACACATCTTGATATGGTTCGTCCGGGAATAGGTTTGTACGGTTTATCCCCCTTTGAACATTCTCAACAAAAATTTAAATTAAAGCCTGTTTTATCTTGGAAAACAAAAATAATATATCTTAAAAAAGTTCCTTCCGGGTTCTGCGTAAGTTACGGCAGAACTTTTGTAACAAATAAAGCATCCGTTATTGCAACTGTTCCTGTGGGGTATGCCGACGGATATGCAAGAATATTATCCAACAAAGCTGATGTTCTTGTCCGCGGAAAAAGATGCCCGGTTGCAGGAAGAATTACTATGGATATGATGATGATAGATGTTACGGATGTTAAAGGTGTAAGCATCGGAGACGAAGTTGTTTTAATAGGAACACAAGGTAAGGAAACTATTAAGGCAGAAGAACTTGCAAAACTTCAAAGCACAATAAATTATGAAGTTACTTGTTCCATATCGCCCAGAGTTCCGAGGATAATTGTTTAATGATATATAATTCTTATATGAAAGAACAAATCTTAAAAGTTCCTTTTATGAAAAGGTTAAAAAACAATATCAAAGGTCTGGGTCAGGCCACTGAAATTGTTATTGACACCTTTTGGTGCATTGTACGAGGACAAATTGATATAAAAAACACCGTTATTCAAATGGTAGAAGTGGGATATATGTCGTTTCCTATAATATTTCTTACTTCATTTTTTACAGGAATGGTGTTAGCGTTGCAGGTTGGTTCAGCAACCGCAAACTTATTTAATGAACCTGTTTATATAGGTATGATAACCGGATACGCGCTTGTTATGGAGCTGGGACCTGTCCTTACGGCAGTCGTTATTACGGGAAGAGTTGGAGCTGCAATAACCGCAGAAATAGGTACAATGAAGGTTACCGAACAGATTGATGCTCTTTATACATTGGGGACAAATCCCATCAGATATTTAGCTGTTCCGCGTTTTATCTCCTGTATATTAATGTTACCTCTTCTTACGGCAATATCAAATATTATCGGCATTTACGGTGGTCTGCTTGTAGCTAACTTATCTTGGGGAATTCCTTCCACAATTTATATGGGCGATATCTTAGATGTTATGACCGTTAGAACATTTCTTCATGGTTTTATAAAATCATTTTTCTTTGCCGGTATTCTTGTTACCGTCGCCTGCCATAAAGGCTTTCAATGTTCGGGCGGGGCAGAAGGTGTTGGAAAAGCTACAACCAGCTCTGTTATGATATCGATGATATTGACATTAGTATCCGACTATTTCCTGTCAGATTTATTGGTTTCTTTAAAAATAAGTTAATTTCAAAATTTTATAAATAAAAACAGATACAGCTTTTTGTCTGTATCTGTTTTTTGTTGTAAAAAAATATAGCCCTATTTTTTAATTTTAGAAAGTTCTTTTTTAATTAAATTCAGTTCCAATTCAAACCGTTTCATTTTTTCTTCAACAGCTTTATTGTGTTCCGTTATTAAACTCATCATCAATTTAACAACATCGTTATTTTCATAACTTTTTATTTCTTTCTTTATATTCTCATCGTCAACAAAATATTTTACGGGAACTTTCAATGCCTCAGCAATTCTTTTGATAGAGCTAAGACTTGGATTTCTTACTCCTGTAACCCATTGGCTGATCATAGGTCTTTTTACGCCTATTAGATTACCTAACTCTTCTTGCGTAAGTTTTTTTTCAAATAAAATCTTTCTTAACTGCTCGGCAAAAAAATTTCCTTTGCGTTTCATAAACTCCTCATAAAATTCTTTTGGTAAAAATGCTGGAGATGCAGTACAAAGATGTTACACATGTTACGAACCTGTACTAAAAATTAATGCAACAGACAATAGATATTTTTCATCTTTTAATTACGATTATTCCACTGTAGGGGCTAATGATTTTAGAGAAAAACTTTGTATTAGAGTATTAAGTGAAAAGGCAGGAATTATAACACAAAATTTTAAATTATATGAAAGATACGAACCTGTAGCAAGCGGCGTAGACACAAGCTTATCTTTATAAATATTTGGAACGTAAATGTTCCTACAGTGCAGGGTTGCGACATAGCGGCAACCCTGTTTTTATTTTATAAAAACTTTATCAACAGATGTAAGGACACAGAAAAAACTGAAAAGATGAAGTTTAACCATAATATGTCAGAACCGAAAAAAACAGCAAAGATTTTAGGCGAAACGAAGAAACGCAAGAGTGATGTGTATGTAGTGTAATACTCAAGCTCTTGCGTTTCAAAGTTGTAGCCAAAATATTTCTGTTTTTTTCTTACTAAATGTGGCTTAACTTAAATTAGTACATCGGAGGCATCCCTCCACCCATCGGAGGCATTGCCGGTGCATCTTTCTTTTCAGGAATATCTGTTACAAGTGCTTCTGTTGTAAGAACAAGTCCTGCAATAGATGCTGCATTTTGTAATGCTGTTCTTGTAACTTTTGCAGGGTCAACGATACCTGCTTTAATCATATCAACAAATTCATCGTTATCCGCATTGTATCCGTAAGAAGCTTCTTTTTTGTTCTTAATCTTATCAACGATTACGGAAGCTTCAATACCTGCATTTTCAATAATCTGTCTGATAGGACCTTCCAAAGATTTTTTAACTATATTGATACCTGTCTGTTCATCGGCATCTGCACCTTTTACACCGTCAAGAACTGCTTGAGCTTTAAGTAATGCTACTCCACCGCCTGCAACAATACCTTCTTCAACACCTGCTCTTGTTGCGTTCATTGCATCTTCAACTTTAAATTTCTTAGCTTTCATTTCAGCTTCTGTTGCTGCACCTACATTAATAACTGCAACTCCGCCGACGAGTTTTGCCAATCTTTCCTGTAATTTTTCTCTATCGTAATCAGATTTTGTTTCTTCAATCTGTTTTCTGATTTGTGCAATTCTCTGATCAATTGCTTTCTTGTCGCCCAAACCTGAAACGATTGTTGTATTTTCTTTATCAACAACCACTCTTTTTGCCTGACCTAACATATCAAGAGTTGCTGCATCAAGTTTCAAACCGGTTTCTTCGGAAATTACCGTTCCACCTGTAAGGATTGCTATATCTTGAAGCATTTCTTTTCTTCTGTCACCAAATCCAGGAGCTTTAACAGCGATAACTTTCAATGTTCCTCTGATTTTGTTAACAACCAAAGTTGCCAAAGCTTCGCCTTCGATATCTTCAGCAATTATGATAAAACCTTTACCTGTCTGAACTACTTTTTCAAGTAAAGGAAGAATTTCCTGCATGGAAGAAATCTTCTTGTCAGTAATTATAATGTAAGGATTTTCAAGTACAGCTTCCATTCTTTCTGCGTCGGTAACAAAGTAAGGAGAAGAATATCCTCTGTCAAACTGCATACCTTCAACCACATCCAAAGTAGTATCTGCAGATTTACCTTCTTCTACTGTTATAACACCGTCTTTACCTACTTTATCCATTGCATTTGCTATCAAATCACCGATTTCTTTATCGCTTGCAGAAATTGATGCTATTTGAGCTATTTCTTCTTTGCTGGAAACTTTCTTTGCTATTTTTTTGATTTCTTCTATAACTGCAGCAACTGCTTTATCAATACCTTTCTTTATGTGGTTTGCGTTTGCACCTGAAGTTATATTTCTTAAACCTTCACCGATCATTGTTTGTGCAAGTACTGTAGCTGTTGTTGTTCCGTCACCTGCGATATCGTTGGTTTTGGAAGCAACTTCTTTTACCAATTGTGCACCCATATTTTCAAAAGGATCTTCAAGTTCGATTTCTTTTGCTATGGTTACACCGTCGTTGGTTACTGTCGGTGAACCGAATTTTTTGTCAAGAACTACATATCTTCCTTTAGGTCCTAATGTTACTTTTACGGCATTAGCAAGTTTATCTACGCCGTCTTTCATTGCTTTTCTTGCGTCATCTGTGTATTTTAATTGTTTAGCCATTTTTTTTACCTCTCCTATTACTCAAGAATTCCCAAAACGTCATCTTGGGACATTATCAAAAATGCTTCATTATCTATTTTAACTTCATTTCCGGAATATTTACCGTACAATACTTTATCGCCTACTTTTACATCCATAGGTATAACTTTTCCATCTTTACCCATTTTTCCGTTGCCTACAGCAACTACTGTTCCTTCCTGCGGTTTCTCTTTTGCCGTGTCGGGAATAATGATTCCGCCGATTTTCTTTTCTTTTGGTTCTTCGGCTTTAACCAAAATTCTGTCACCTAATGGTCTTAACTTCATTTTCTGCCTCCATTCCTTTTATATAAATTTTGCTTTTTCAATTATAAATTATAAACTATAAATTATAAATTGCATTTTTAGCACTCTTACTTAACAGCTGCTAATTATACAACAACTTTATTTATTTGTCAAGCGGAAAAAAGATAGTATACTTTTTATATCAAAATTTATTGCAAAAATTTTATAAATGTTATAGAATATACAGCTTGATAACAATTAAAAAAGAGGTGAAAAATGTCAAATATTAAACTTAAAGGAACCGTATTTAAATATGGTGCAAATGTCAACACCGACGAAATAATTCCTGCAAGATATTTAACGACTTCAGATCCTAAAGAACTTGCAAAATACTGTATGAAAGATATCGACGACACTTTTGCACAGAAAGTTAAGCCGGGCGACATAATAGTTGCCGATAAAAATTTCGGATGCGGTTCTTCCAGAGAGCATGCTCCTATATCCATTAAAGGTGCAGGCGTATCGTGCGTAATAGCAAAATCTTTTGCAAGAATATTTTTCAGAAATTGTATTAATATAGGGCTTCCTATTATAGAATCTGATGAAGCTGTTGACGCAATAAGTGCAGGCGACAAATTGGAAATAGATTTGGCAAAAGGTGAAATAAAAAACTTAACAAAAAAACAAATATATAAAGCTCAACCGTTTCCGGAATTTATGCAGAAGTTAATAAAAGCCGGCGGATTGCTTTCCTATATCAAAGGGGGAAAATAAAAATGTCTAAAACTTATAAAATTGCACTTATCGGCGGAGACGGAACAGGCCCTGAAGTAATAAGAGAGGGAGTAAAAGTTATCAATGCCGCAGCAGCAAAAACAGGTGCAAAATTCGAATTTGTTAATTACGATTTGGGTGGAGAGAGATATAAAAAAACAGGCGAAATTCTTCCCGACAGCTGTATAGAAGAATTTAAAAAATTCGATGCAATGTATCTCGGTGCTATCGGGCATCCCGACGTAAAGCCCGGCATTCTTGAAAAAGGTATTTTGTTAAAATTAAGATTTGCTCTCGACCAATACATAAACTTAAGACCGGTCAAACTTTATGAAGGTGTTGACTGTCCGTTAAAAAACAAAGAGCCTAAAGATATTGATTTTGTAGTAGTTAGAGAAAATACGGAAGGTCTTTATCTCGGTGCGGGGGGATTTTTAAAAAAAGATACACCTTACGAAGTTGCAACACAGGAATCAATTAATACAAGATTCGGTGTTGACAGATGCTTGAAATATGCTTTTGAATTGACGAAAAAAAGAAATAAAAATAATAAACTTACATTATGCGGAAAAACCAATGTTTTAACATTTGCATCTGACTTGTGGGAGAGAGCTTTCAGAGCTATGGGTGCAAAAAGTTATCCCAACATAGAGTTAAACTATGTAAACGTTGATGCAGTTTGTATGTGGATGATAAAAAATCCGGAATGGTTTGATGTTATCGTTACCGACAATTTGTTCGGCGATATTATTACTGATTTAGCTGCAATGATACAGGGCGGTATCGGTATTTCCGCAGGCGGAAACATTAACCCCGAGGGTGTATCGATGTTTGAACCGATGGGCGGTTCCGCACCGAAATACACGGGACAGAATGTTATTAATCCGTTGGCAGCCATTAGTGCAGGAGCAATGATGCTTGAAACTATCGGTCTTGAAAAAGAAGGTAAAATGATAGAGGCTTCCATTGCAAAATCTCTTGCAAGCGGAAAAATAAAATCTTTAGCTGCAGGGAAGATGGGAATGGGCACGACTGAAGTCGGCGACCTTATTGCTGAAAATTTATAATTTTCAGCTTAGGAAAAATAGAAGATTAGATGATTAGAAGATTGGAGGAATAAAGTAAAATGAAAAAGTATAAAGTTGCAGTAGTAGGTGCTACAGGAGTAGTCGGTAACGAAATGATAAAAATGTTGGAAAACAGAAATTTTCCAGTTGAGTCAATAAAGCTTTTGGCATCACAGAGATCTGTAGGTAAAAAATTAAAATTTAAAGGACAAGATATACCTGTTGAACTTTTAACACATGACAGCGGTAAAGGCGTAGATTTGGCATTGTTTAGTGCAGGTGGCGGAACATCTAAAGAATTTGCTCCTTCATTTGCAAAGGCAGGTTGTTTTGTTGTAGATAATTCCAGCGCTTGGAGAATGGATGATAATTGTCCTCTCGTTGTTCCTGAAGTTAACCCAGATGATTTGTGTAAAGATAAAAAAATAATTGCTAACCCTAACTGTTCCACAATTCAGATGGTTGTAGCATTAAAACCTTTGCATGATTATGCAAAAATTAAAAGAGTTATAGTTTCTACATATCAGGCAGTTTCCGGTGCAGGCTCAAAAGGTATCCACGATTTGGAAAACCAAACAAAAGCACTCGGAAAAGGTGAACAGATTCCTGCTTTGGAAAAGTTCCCTTATCAGATAGCATTTAATTTAATTCCTCATATAGATGTTTTTGAAGATAACGGATATACGAAAGAAGAAATGAAAATGACTAACGAAACAATGAAAATTATGGGTGATAAAGGTATAAAAGTAAGCGCAACCTGTGTTCGTGTTCCTGTATTGAGAGCACACAGCGAATCAGTTTGGATTGAAACGGAAAAAGAACTTACTCCTGAAAAAGCAAGAGAACTTTTATCAACGGCAAAAGGTGTAGAAGTTATCGATAATCCGAAAGAAAACAAATATCCTATGCCGTTGTTTGCACAAAATCAGCAGAAAACTTTCGTCGGAAGAATCAGAAAAGATATTTCTACAACTAACGGCTTGACATTCTGGGTAGTCTCTGATAACCTTTTAAAAGGTGCTGCATTGAACGCAGTTGAAATTGCCGAGATGTTAATTAAGAAAGAAATCATTTAGTAAATAATCTAATAACAAAAAAACAGCAAATTTTGATTTAAGATTTGCTGTTTTTTTATTTATTGTACATTGTACATTACAAATTGCCGTTCTGTCCGTCCATAACCTGCAGAGCTTCTATTCTTTTTTCTATAGGCGGGTGAGTGCTTGACAAATTAGATAATGTATCAAACAGAGACACTTTTATTGTTAACGGACTTACAATACACATTGGTGACATCAATTCATTATCTTCAAATCTTGAAACTATCGGTCTGTTAGAAATTTTTCTTAACGCAGAAATTAATGCTTGAGGATTCCTCGTCAAAAGTGCAGATTTTGCATCAGCCTTATATTCACGCGTCCTTGATATCGCCAGTCTTATAAGCGGCGCAACGATGGTACCATATACATAAAGCACCAACCCTATAATTATTAAAATAACCCCGCCTCTGCCTGCCTTTGCACTTGTTTTAATTCTTCCTCTGCCGTTATTACTTCTTAACAGGAAACCACCGACAAGAGTAAAAAATCCGATTAACAATGTAATTGCCATCATTAACTTTGTATCCTGATGAACAATATGCGCAACTTCGTGGGCAATAACAGCTTCTATCTCAGAACTGTCTAAAGTTTCAATTAAACCTTTCGTCAAGACAACAGCAGAATTATTTTTGTTTGTTCCTACGGCAAAAGCATTTAGTCCCGGTTCCAAACTTAAAATATATAATGCAGGCGTAGGAATTCCTGCAGTTATGGAAACATTTTCTAAAATTCTTTTAATATCTTTATATACAGGGTTTTGGATATCAGCTTCTTCAGCGTCGGCCATTTTAAGCACAATATTGCTCCCTTCTAAGAAAGCAATTGCCGTCCACAAAACAGAAAAACCTATACTTAGTAAAAGGAATCCCCAGTATTGTTCAAAAATTTGCTGAAATATCGGTAAGTTATTTACGCGCAGTTCCGGGAAAACACTAATTATCAAATACAGTACTATAACAAATAAAAACAACAAACTTAGCGGAAATAAAAAAATCAATAAAACAGTTTTTCTTTTGTTGCTGTCGATATAGTCATAAGTTGTAATATTCATAAATTTTTAAAACTTTACTTTTACCGGTTCTTTATCTTCTTTATTTTCAAGGTTAAAAAATTGTCCTTTTTCAAATTTAAAGAAATTTGCAATCACATTGCTCGGGAACAATTCTATCTTTGTGTTTAAAGCCAAAACATTTGTGTTATAAAATCTTCTTGAGGCTTGAATTTTGTTTTCCGTATCGACAAGCTCTTTCTGCAATTCCAAAAAATTTACATTTGCTTTAAGTTCCGGATAATTTTCTGAAACAGCAAATAAAGATTTTAATGTTCCGCTCAAAAAGTTTTCGGATTGAGCCTGTTGTTCAACTGTTTTGTTATCTGTTAAAACTGCCATATTTCTTGCTTTAATAACAGCTTCTAAAGTTGACTTTTCGTGCGTAGCATAACCTTTTACTATCTCAACAAGATTTGGTATTAAATCATGTCTTCTTTTTAAAAGAACATCTATATCACTCCAAGCTTCTTTCATTCTGTTTCTTAAAAGGATAAGCCTGTTATATGTAGCCCATACAAAAAATACGGCAACCAAAACTAACACACATAATACCAGCAAAACTATCAATGTAACTGCAAGCATTTTTTATCTCCTAAGTATTTAAATTTTACTTCTAAACAAATACAATTTAAGATATTTCTAACATTCTACGGATTGGTACTATTGCACGATCGGCAATATCTCTAGGAACTTTTACTTCGTTGGACATATTTTCAAGTACATTTAAAACTTTTTCTAAAGTATTTTTCTTCATATTAGGGCAAACTGCCAAATCGGTAACCGGATAAAAATTCTTATCAGGATAAGTTCTCTGAAGCTTAAATGTAATTTCGTTTTCTGTTCCGATAATAAATTCGTTATGAGAACTCTTTGCAACATAATTCAAAATACCTGTTGTTGATAGCACTTCGTCAGCAAGCGCCACAGTTTCCGGAGCACATTCCGGATGAACCAAAAATTTTGCATTGGGATGTTTCTTTTTCTGTTCAATAACATATTCGGGAAGCATTTTCATATGCGTCGGGCAAAAACCGTTCCATAAAATAAGTTTTTTATTTAAAACTTTCTGCGCGTAAGAACCTAAATTTCTGTCCGGGCAGAAAATTATTTTATCGTTTTTGACGGATTTAACCACATTGATTGCGTTTGATGATGTACAACAAATATCAGTTTCCGCCTTAACTGCTGCAGAAGAATTAATATATGTTACTACCGTCGCACCGGGGTTTTCTTTTTTAAATTGAATTAACTGTTCGGCAGTTATCATATCAGCCATAGGACATCCGGAACTTAAATCAGGAAGCAGAACTTTTTTTTCAGGACTTAAAATAGAAGCCGTTTCTGCCATAAAATGTACACCGCAGAACACTATCACATCGGCATTAGTTTTTGCAGCTTTTCTGCTAAGTTCTAAGGAGTCGCCCGTAAAGTCTGCAATATCCCGCACTTCTTTACGCTGATAGTTGTGCACTAATATAACAGCATTGCGTTTCTTTTTTAATTCCAAAATTTTATTTAACATTATTATTCTTCCTACTTGTTACCATATTACCGATAAATTTGCTGATTCCAATAACAGTATAAATTATGAAACCTAAAATAAACAGTCTGCCCCAAGCTCCTGCACTTATACCTGCTGCACCAAAGAATGTATTGATCGGTGGAACATATAAGAATATAGCCTGTGTAGCAAACATTATAAACACACCTAACCAAATGTACGGGTTAGACCACAAACCTAACTGGAACATCGATTTCGTCATTGAACGGCAGTTAAACAGATACATACTCTGACAAACGATAAACACGGAAACGGCAACACCTCTTGCCTGTTCAAGCGTTGAACCATGTGCAAGTTCATAGTCAAATAATACGAATACACCTGTTACGATAATGATAGGAATAATTATGTTTCTGTAAATAAATATTCCATCCATTATTCTCATTTTCGGGCTGATAGGTTCGCGTTCCATTATACCTTCTTCTTTCGGTTCGAAAGCAAGCATCATTCCCAAAAAGAGAGCCGTAGACATATTGATCCACAGAATCTGTGCCGGCATTATAGGAAGCTCTGCCCTATTTAAAAATATTGCCATCATCATAGCAATACCTTGTGCCATATTTGTAGGCAAAGTCCATATAATAAACTTTCTTATATTATCAAATACGCCTCGTCCTTCTTCAACAGCAGAAACAATTGACGCAAAATTGTCATCGGTTAATACCATATCTGCAGACTCTTTAGCAACTTCTGTTCCGGTGATACCCATAGCTACACCGATGTTTGCCTGTTTCAAAGCAGGCGCATCATTTACACCGTCGCCCGTCATAGCAACAATGTTTGTTCTGGACTGTAAAGCTCTTACAAGCCTTAACTTTTGTTCAGGTGTCACTCTGGCAAATACAAAATAATTTTCTGCAATATCTTTCAATTGTTCATCGTCATACTTTTCAAGTTCTGCACCTGTAACTGCAGTATAGTTAGGATTTTCGCCTTTTACTATACCGATAGCTTTTGCAATTGCGGAAGCCGTAAGTGCATGGTCGCCTGTAATCATCTTAATCTTTATACCGGCAGTATGACATTTCTTTACTGCTTCTATAACTTCAGGTCTTGCAGGATCTATCATTGCCTGTAACCCGACAAATGTCAAACCTGTAGCAATATCTTCGTGATTAATCTGAGTTTTTTTAGCATCTTCTTTAATATAAGCAAAACAAAGAACTCTTAACCCTCTTTTTGCCATATCGTCAGCAACTCTTAATATTTCATCTCTGTCAAAGAAAATTTCGTTTCCTTTGGCATCAAGCATATACGAACACATATTTACAAGCTTTTCTACGGCACCTTTTACAAAAGCTATATTTCTGTCTCCGTATTTATTAAGTGTCACCATATACTGATACTGAGATTCAAAAGGTATGGCATCAAGTCTTTCATATTTCTGTTCGATATTTTCTTCAATTTTAGCTTTTGCTGCGGAAACTATCAATGCGCCCTCGGTAGGGTCACCTTGAACATCATTTCTGCCATCAATATTTATTATCTTAGCATCATTACACAAATAACCGGCTTTCAAACAAATATTTAAGGCTTTAGAATATTTCATATCGGCATATTCTTCAACATCTTTTACTTTTATCTGCCCGTCAAAGGAATATCCTGTTCCCAAAACATCAAAAATTTTCCCGCCGGAATAAATTTCCGTAACCGTCATTTGGTTTTCCGTTAATGTTCCCGTCTTATCGGAACAAATAACCGTCGTACTTCCCAAAGTTTCTACTGCGGGCAACTTTCTGATAATGGCTTTCCTTTTTGCCATTCTGGAAACGCCTATCGCAAGCGTTATCGTCATCGCGGCAGGAAGCCCTTCAGGAATTGCAGCCACAGCCAACCCGATAGCGGCAAGAAACATCAACACCCAGTTCTGACCATGATAAAGACCAACTGCAAATGTAACTGCAGCCATCGACATAATCAACCAAATTAAAAATACTGAAAACTTCGCCATTCTCTGTGTAAGCGGCGTATCCAAAACATCTGCAGCTGAAATCAACTGAGAAATTTTGCCGACTTCAGTATTATCGCCGGTAGCTATAACTACACCTTTACCGCTGCCATAAGTAACAAGCGTAGAAGCATAAAGCATATTTTTCCTATCAGCAAGAACAGTTGATGCAGGAAGGACATCAACTTTCTTTTCAACAGGTACGGATTCTCCCGTTAAAGCTGACTCATTTATCTGCAACTCTCTTGAAGAAACAAGCCTTATATCTGCTGCAACTTTATCACCGGAAACAAAAAACAAAATATCACCGGGAACAACTTCCGAAGAATCAATATGCATTCTTTTACCGTCTCTGATAACTACGGCCTGTGTAGTCATAGATTTTGCAAGAGCTTCTAAAGATTTTAAAGCTTTCGATTCTTGTATAAAGCCTACAATTGCATTAACAAGAACTACACCGAATATAACGCTGCAGTCAGGATACTGTTTTAAAAACAATGTAATAAAACCGGACACTATCAACACATATAAAAGGCTGTTATGAAACTGCAAGAAAAATCTTTTTATCGGTCCGTCGCCTTTTTTCTGCGTTAAAATATTTTTACCGTACTTTTGTTGTCTTTCGGCAATTTCACTCTCTTTTAAACCGTGTTCCCCGTCAGATTCAAAATGTTTTAGCACATTACTTGCATCTATACTATGCCATAATGTTTGAACATTGCTGTTTTGTGTTTTCATTT
>JAFPUA010000062.1 GCA_017413305.1 Candidatus Ruminimicrobiellum caprinum | reverse complement strand
CAACTATTTTTCTTGTTGCAGAAAATGCACTATAATTTAAATACATATCATCTACAACTATAATACAAACTTGTATTGCTGCAAACATCAAAACGGTTATTATACAAGCAATAATAAAGCCTTCCAAAAAAGATTGTCCTTTATTGTTAAAACAAAACATTTGATACTCCTGCAATAAGTGATACAAACTCAAACTTGTGTTTCCATGCAAGCACAAAAAGTTTTACCGTCCCGTAACTTGCAGCAAACATAACAAGAGTAAATAAAACATACTCTGCCATAGCCTGACCGGATTTATTATTTATAATGCAATTAAAAGTTTTCATTGTTCTATAATTTTTGGAGTAACAAAAATTAAAACATTAGTTTTGTTATCTCTTACTTTTGTATTTTTGAACAATGTTCCAAGTAACGGAATATCCGAAAGGATGGGAACACCGGAAGTTGTTTTATCTTTATAGTTTTCTATAAGACCTGCAATAACTATGGTCTGCTGATTTTTTAGTACAACACTTGATCTTGCTTGTCTTTTAGCTATATTAGGAAGACCTTGAACGGCATTTGCCCAATCAAGTCTTGAAAGTTCCGTTTCTATAATTAAATCTATTTTATCATCGGCTAAAATTTTAGGAATAATTTCTGTAATAATTCCGTACTCTTTCCATTCAACATTACCACCGGAAACACCTGATACTGCTATAGGAAATTCTCCACCAACCAAAAATCTTGCTTTTGTTCCGGATTTTGTTAAAAGTTTAGGATTTGATAACACTTGTGCAGAACCGCTTTCCTGTAAAAGTTTTAATTTGGCACTTAACGGAGTATATCTTACCCAATCATTAAATTCTACAAGTGACGGATAAACAGTATTTCCTTCACCGTTTGTAACAAAAAGTTCACCGGTAGATATTTCATCTACCCACTTTATACCATACTCTTTGGCTTTATTATTGTTTATTTCGGTTATTTCTATAGATATTTCTACCAATTGTTCCGCAAAGATAGAGCAAGAAATAAGAAGCAAAGCCATTAAGGTAATAAACTTCTTCATTTACTTCTTTGCTCTTTTGTAAAAAGGTTTCGGAACAATTGTTATGTTTCTCAGATTGTTATGAACTTTTACCTGTATAGGCAAACTTTCATCTGTTGAATAATCTATTAATGCCATACCGATAGCTTTTTTGAATGTAGGTGAAAAGCTACCGCTTGTAACATAACCGATTTTTTTATCGTTTAAATAAACTTCATCGTGAGCTCTTGCTATACCGCTTTGACAAATAAAAGCTACAAGTTTTTTTGATGGAGTGTCTTTTATTTTTTCTATTTCAGATTTTCCTATAAAATCTTTATTCCAAAATACTGTTTTTATAAAACCTGCATCTATAGGATTAATTTCTTCCGATATTTCGTGACCATGTAAAGACATACATGCTTCGAGTCTTAATGTATCTCTGCAACCAAGTCCGCAAGGTTTTGCACCTAGTTCTATAAGTTTTGACCATATATATTCCGCACAGTTGTTAGATATAAGAATTTCAAATCCGTCTTCGCCGGTATAACCTGTTCTTGCTATCTTAGAAAAGTCAGCTTGTTGACCTTTAAATGTTATATCTTTTGCAGTAAAATATTTCATTGATAATATT
>JAFPUA010000061.1 GCA_017413305.1 Candidatus Ruminimicrobiellum caprinum | reverse complement strand
TCAAATCTTAAGAAAAACTAAAACAACTTTAAAAGTAGATTTATATTATATACTTAAAAAGTTGACAAAAAATATTTTTTGTGTTATACTATCTGTAAACAAAATAATGGGGGTATAAAATGAAAAAGATAACAAAAGAAAGAAAAGGATTTACTTTAATAGAATTGGTAATAACATTGACAATTGTTGTTATCCTGTCGTTAATTTCATGGCCGATTTACAGAAGCTATCACTTAAGAGAAATATCCGTTCTAGCTGAAGGATATGCTTTGCTTGGCGCAATAAAAGACGCCCAGATACATTATTACAACGAATATGGAAATTTCTTGCATGGAGCACATTCTTATCATCAAGGACATAATGAATTTTATTATTACACTGCTATAGATCCAGTTTTAGGAATCAATGTAATGAATAACAGATACTTTTCTTGGTTTAAATATGATGCTAATTTTGCCACATATAGCGCCCACAAATATTCCTTTAACGCAATGGTTCTCGGAAAAATAAACAATAATAATGTAGTAACCCTGATATATCCTTTTAATCTAACACAAAGAGGAGATCTTACAATTATAGGAAACGGTGCAACAACGGTAACTTTATGGAACCATTAAAAAATAATACAGCATTCGTTGCTGACGGAGTGTAACATAGCAACACTCCGAAAAAAGAGCGGAATCTTTTCCGCTCTTTTTTTATTTTAACAATATATTTTTGATTTTGCGTAAGACAACAACAACTAACCCATAAAAAAACAGCAAATCTTAAATCAAAATTTGCTGTTTTTGTTAGAGTATTATCACAATTAAAACAATTGACTAAGTCCGGTTTCTTCCGACAATCCAAACATTATGTTCATATTTTGAACTGCTTGGCCCGACGCACCTTTTACAAGATTATCTTGTGCAGAAACAATTATAAGTTTGTTTGTTCTTTCGTCTATTGCAACACCAATTTCGCAAAAATTTGTATCAACAACATTTTTTATTGAAGGGAACTTACCTTCATCAAGGACTCTTACAAAGTTTCTGTCTTTATAAAAATTTTTGTAAATTTCTACAACTTCGGCAACTTTTATACTTTTCGCCAAATTCGCGTAAATACAAGAAAGCATTCCTCTTTCTGTAGGAATTATTTGCGGAGTAAATGTTATTGTAACAGGCTTACCAAACATTCCGGAAAGTTCCTGCTCTATTTCAGGAATATGTCTATGTTTGCCACCGACTTTGTATGCTCTTGCCGTAGGCGCTTCTGTTTCGTAATAAGCTTCTACACCTTTTCTTCCGGAACCAGAAACACCACTTTTTGAATCAATAATAATATCGTCAGACTTTATTAAACCGTTCTTTATTGCAGGAGCAGTTCCTAACAAAATTGTTGTAGGATAACAACCCGGATTTGCAATAAGTTTAGCATTTTTTATTTTATCTTCATTAAGTTCAACTAAACCGTATACAGCATCTTTAATATATTCTTTACCCGTATGCTGAACATTGTACCATTTCTCATAAGTATCGGGATCTTTTATTCTGAAATCTGCCGACAAATCTATAACTTTTTTACCTGCCTGCAAAAGAGAAGGAACTACTCCAAAAGCAACAGCATGAGGAAGTGCCAAGAAAACAACATCTGTCTCATTCTTTATTTGTTCAATATCTAACGGATAAACTTTTAAGTTTAAGTCAGCATATTTAGGATAAATATCTTTAAGATCTCTTACAGTTCCCGTTGCTCTTCCTGCAAGAACAGTAATTTTAACATCTTTATGTTTTGATAATATTCTTAAAAGTTCTTCCCCGGTATAGCCGGTTATTCCGATTATTCCTGCTCTTATCATATTATACTCCTATTATTTATAACGACCGCGATTTCTTTTCTTCGCTCTTTATTTTTTCCCACTCAGCACGAATTTCTTCTTCAGTTTTAGCCTTTGAATCACCGAAAACATGTGGATGACGCCTTATCATTTTCTCATTTATGGTATCTAAAACATCGTAAATATCAAACTTGTTATTTTCTTTTGCTATCTGCGCATGAAAAATAACCTGCAAAAGCACATCTCCGAGTTCTTCCTTCATATTGTCATAGTCTTTATTCAAGACAGCCTGTTTGTATTCTTCGGACTCTTCAAACAAATATTTCAGAAGAGTTTCGTGATTTTGTTTTTTGTCCCACGGACAACCATGTTCCCCGCGCAACTCAGATAGTATATCTACTAGCTTTTGAAATTTCTCTAATTTTGCATCCATAAAGTTTTAAGCTTTAAGTTTTTTAATTATCTCAGGTATAATTTCATACAAATCGCCGATTAAAGAATATGTTGCGGCTTTAACCATTGGACATTCTTTATCTTTATTTATTGCAATAATTGTATCTGAAGAGCTCATACCAACCATATGCTGAATCTGCCCTGAAATACCGCAAGCAACATAAACTTTAGGAGCAACTGTTCTTCCTGTTTGACCTACCTGATGAGAGTAAGCTATCCAGTCGGAATCAACGGCAGCTCTTGAAGCACCTACCGCACCGCCTAAAGCATCTGCAAGTTCTTGTATAAGTTTAAAACCTTCTTTATTTCCCAAACCTCTTCCTCCGGAAACAATAATATCTGCATCGGAAATATTTACATCTGCAGTTTGATCTTTAAAGAAACCTAAGAATTTGGTTCTGTTAATTATTTTCTGTGCATCGATAGTTTTATTTATAATTTCGCCTTTTCTGCCCTCAACAACGGGAGCTTCTTTAAAAACTTTGTGACGAACTGTTGACATCTGCGGTCTGTGGTTAGGCGTCAAGATAGTTGCCATAATGTTTCCACCGAATGCCGGTCTTGTTTGCATCAAATTTCTTGTTTCCGGGTCAATTTCAAGTGCCGTACAATCGGCAGTAAGTCCTGTATAAATTTTTGCAGCAACTCTGGAAGCAAAAGATCTTCCTATATTTGTTGCACCCATCAAAACGATTTCAGGTTTTTCCTCTTTTATAAGGTCTGCCAATATGCACCCGTAAGGATCGTCCTGAAACTCTGCCAAGATAGGATCGTCATAAACATAAACTTTATCTGCTCCTCTGTTTATTAAATCCTGTGCTTTTGCAGAAATATTTGAACCTATAAGTATTGCACTTAACGGAACATTTAAAGTTTTTGCAAGTTCAGAACCTTTATTTAAAAGTTCATATACTACCGAAGAAATCTCACCGTGTCTTTGTTCTGCATAAACCCAAACACCTCTATATTCATCTTTGTTTACTGCAGATTTCTTTTCTTCTTTTTGCATTACTATTGCACTTACGGGACATGCACTAACACAAGAACCACAAAGCCTGCAAGCTTCTTCATTAACAACAGCTTTAGCGTCTTTTACTTCTATTGCTCCGAAAGGACAAGCACTTTGACAAGCCCCACAACCTACACATTTATCGGTAGAAATTATTATTTTATCAGCCATTTTTATTCTCCTAAATTAAAACTATATTATACTGTTATCCGACAATTTTTTTACAAGTTGGGCTGCTATATCTGCCGCTTCACCTTCAAACACTTCCCCGCCTGTTCTCTGTGGAGGAGTAAAAATTTTTCTTACCTGTGTAGGTGAACCTGCCAAACCTGTTTTTGTTGTATCTGCATTTATTGCAGCTGCGTTAAGTTGTTTAATAACAGCTTTTTTTGCTGCCATTTTGCCTTTTAATGAAGGAATTCTCGGAGTATTTATTTCCTTAACCACCGTAAGTAAACATGGTGTAGGAGTTTCTATCAAATCATATCCGTCTTCCATCATTCTCTGTACTTTTAATGAAGTTTCGGAAGCTTCTTCTATTTTTCTAACATATGCTACATGAGGAATATTCAACATTTCAGCAACTGAAGGCCCTACCTGAGCTGTATCACCATCAGTAGCCTGCTTTCCGCAGAATATTACACCAAAATCAGGAATTGTTTTAATTGCTGTTGATATTGCATAAGATGTTGCCCAAGTATCTGCACCGGCAAACGCTCTGTCACCTATAAGAATAGCATCATCACAACCCCTTGAAATAGCTTCTCTTAAAGCACTTTCTGCCTGAGGAGGCCCCATAGTAATAACGGTTACTTTTCCGCCTACTTTTTCTTTAAGACGAACTGCCTCTTCAATAGCATACTCGTCAAAAGGATTGATTATTGCCTCAACACCTTCTCTTTTTAAAGTACCTCTTTCCGGGTCAATTTGCACATTTGTTGTGCCGGGTACCTGTTTAATACAAACCAATATATGCATTTTTTCCTCCATTACAAAAAATGCTCTGCATTTTTTAACTTTTAAAATTTATAACCTGCATTTTAAGTCAAATATTATAGCATATTTAATAAAATTTTTGCAAAGCTTTTTTTACAAAATACAATGATTGTAATATTTTGTTTGACTATTTTCTTAAATATTTGTAGAATATACTCCAAAGTCGCAAGGTACTTCATTGAAAATTAATAAAAGAAGGAATATATCATGGCTGAAAATTTAACATCAAAAATAGGCAAACAAGAAAAAGCCGTAAACAAGTCCGGTTTGCCTTCAGATTACGGTGATACAAAAATCACAATTTTACCCAGAGATCCAATATGTATTTTTGCTTATTGGTCAATCTCCGGCGAATTTATTAATAATTTAAAAAAACAGTATGGTCAAGATATTTTCAATGATGCCAAACTTGTTGTAAGAGTTTACGATACTACAGACATAAATTTTGACGGCACAAATGCAAACAGATACTTTGATGTGTTTGTAACACCGGAATCTAATAGTTGGTACATAAATGTTGGTGAATTTAACCGTTGCTGGTGCGTTGATATAGGTTATGTAACAAAAGACGGTAAATTTATCTGTATAGCAAGATCAAACAAAGTTGATATGCCCAGATACGGAGTTTCCAGTATTACTGACGAACAATGGGCAATGTTAAAGATAGAGTTTGAAAAATTATTAAGAATTTCAGGCATAAACAATATAGGAATGAGTTCCTTTGATATATCCAAACTTATGAGAGAAAGATGGGAAGAAATAGTTTCTATTTCTTTACCAAGTTCACATTCTCATATAAGTTCTTCCAGTGCGTTCAAAATACACCCTTCTTATCAGGAGCAAAAGCCGGCTACAGAAAAATCTAAAAATTTCTGGTTGAGAGCCGATACCGAGATTATCATTAACGGTGCTACAGAACCCGATGCAGTTTTAACATTAAAAGGACAACCGATAAAACTTTCCGCAGACGGTTCATTCTCTGTAAGATTTTATCTGCCTAACGGCGAAGATAAGTACACTATAGAAGCAACATCTGCAGACGGGACAATGAAGAAATCTATAACATTTGAAGTAACTAAAAATACAAAGTAACATTTGTCTGAAAATTTTTTCGTCTTTTATTAACAGAGAATTATATGGAAAATAAAGGTTATTGGTGTTTCCAGCTACATGCACACTTACCGTTTGTACGCCATCCCGACTATCCGGACTTTTTGGAAGAAGATTGGCTGTACGAAGCAATAACAGAAACTTATATTCCTCTCCTGTCGATATTTGAAAATTTCGTACAGGACAACATAAATTTTGCATTAACTATGACAATCACGCCATCTTTGGCAAATATGCTTGCAGATCCGCTTCTGCAGTCAAGATACTACGCAAAATTAAATAAACTTATAGAACTTTCCGAAAAAGAAGTTATCAGAACAACAGATTCCCAATATCACCAAGCAGCGTTAATGTACGAACAGAAATTTAAAACCTGCAAACATATTTGGGAAAAGTATCACGGTAATATATTAACAGGTTTTAAAAACTTGCAAGATATGGGCAAAATAGAAATTATTACCTGTTGTGCAACACATGGATTTTTGCCACTTATGACCAATGAAACAGCACAAAGAGCGCAGATAAAAATAGCAGTTAAAGATTACGAAAAACATTTCGGCAGAAAACCTCGCGGTATTTGGCTTGCCGAATGTGCATATACTTACGGTGTAGAAAAGTTTTTAAAAGAAGAGGGAATTCGTTTCTTCTTCTT
This sequence comes from Candidatus Ruminimicrobiellum caprinum, assembly GCA_017413305.1. Lineage (GTDB taxonomy): Bacteria > Elusimicrobiota > Endomicrobiia > Endomicrobiales > Endomicrobiaceae > Ruminimicrobiellum > Ruminimicrobiellum caprinum. The sequence continues at coordinate 5,987 of JAFPUA010000061.1, read as the reverse complement.
AGAATCGCATGGAATACTGTATGCAACGCCAAGGCCGAAATACGGAGTTTTTGCTCCTATATATTGTCCTAACGGAGTGGCTGTTTTCTCAAGAGATATGGAAACGGCGCATCAGGTATGGAGCGCAGATTCAGGCTATCCGGGCGACCCTGACTACAGAGAATTTTACAGAGATTTGGCATACGATTTAGATTACGACTACATTCGCCCTTATCTACATTCCGATGGAGTTAGAAGAAATATCGGCGTAAAATATTGCAGAATTACAGGTAAAGTACCATTAAACGAAAAACAACCTTACAATCCTCAATGGGCAGACAATAAAGCCCGAATGCATGCCGAAAATTTTGTATTCAACAGAACAAAACAGATAGAGTATCTTTCAGGTATCATGCAGAAAGAGCCTGTTGTTGTATCAATGTATGACGCTGAACTTTTCGGACATTGGTGGTTTGAAGGACCGAATTTTATAAACTATATTTTTAGAACTATACAAAATACAAATGCGTGCTTTAAGCCTATAACACCTATACAATACTTAGATATGTTCCCGACAAACCAAGTATGTCAGCCGTCACCTTCATCGTGGGGAGACAAAGGATATTTTGAAGTATGGCTTAACGGGAAAAATGACTGGATATACAAACATTTACATATGGCTGCTGACAGAATGGTAGAAATTGCAACAGCCAACAAAGATGCCCAAGGTTTAAAACTAAGGCTTTTAAATCAAGCAGCAAGAGAACTGGTACTGGCACAATCTTCCGACTGGGCATTTATCATGACGACAGGTACCATGGTGGAATACGCAGAAAAGAGAACAAAAGAACATATATATAATTTCACTACTTTATATAATCAAATAAAAAATAATTCTATTGACGAAGGGTTTCTTTCTAACCTCGAATACAGGGACAACATTTTCCCGGAAATTGATTATAAAGTGTATATTAAATAGCAAGGAGCAAAACCATTTTTACTACAAACGGAATTTTAATAATAGCATCTTTTGCCATTGTAATTTTTATTATTTCTTACATTTCTTTTCAAAACAGAAAATTAAAACTAAAAATAACCAAACTAAAAAACAGAGTTTATAACGCAGAAGAAAAAATTCAAGGTCGTACCATGGATATAGATAATTTGCTCGTTACTTTGGCAAGTATCCACGAGTTCGGTATTAAAACCAACGAAATTTTATCTAAAGAAGAGTTTTCTCAGTCTGTAGTTGATGCAGCGTGCAGCATTATTCATTCGGATTTAAGTTCGCTGATGTTAACAAATGAAAACGATGAATTATACATAATTGCTTCAAAAGGATTATCTAAAAAATTAAGAGAAGAAACCAAACTTAAAATCGGCGAAGGTGTTGCAGGAAGAGTAGTTGCCAGCGGAGAATATATATTCGTAGAAAATATAGAGACGGACGCAAGATTTTTAAAAAGTTCACATGTTGAAAAATATATTTCTAAATCTTTTATATCCATACCGTTAAAAGTAAAAAACAAAGTTATAGGTGTTTTAAATATTAATTCTTCCAAGAATAAAAAATATTTTGACGACAGAGATTTAAAACTTATTACTATTTTAGCTGATCAGGCCGCAATGAGATTGGAAAACATTGATATGTTTAACAATTTACAGGCTTTTTATTTAGAAATGATACAGGCTCTTGTCGGTGCAATAGATGCTAAAGATTCTTATACACACGGTCATTCCACCAGAGCAAAAAAATATGCCGGAGAAATTGCAACAAAAATCAGTATGCCGCAAACAATAAAAAAGAACATCGAATATGCAGCTATCATGCACGATATCGGAAAAATAGGTGTTCCCGACAGTGTTTTGTTAAAAAAAGATAAATTAACCTCAGAAGAAGTAAAAGTTATCAGGCAACATCCGTCGATAGGCTATAATATTATATCACCGATAAGATTCCTTTCCGCAATTGCTCCTATGATTTTATACCATCACGAATGGTATAACGGAGCAGGTTATCCGGAAGGGCTGGCTAAAGAAGAAATTCCTTTAGGTGCCAGAATTATCGCTGTTATAGATGCTTATGATGCTATGACATCTGACCGTCCTTACAGAAAAGCTCTTTCCGTTAAAGATGCCGTAGAGCAGCTAAAACAGGGAGCAGGCAAACAATTTGACCCGAAGATAGTTGATATATTCGTTAAAATATTGAAAGAAGAAAAAATACTAAACTAGTTTATAGTTTACAGCTTATAGCTGAGGACGCACAGCGTCCGCCTCAGCTAAAAATTGTGAAGCAATTTTATTATACATTATGCATTGTACATTATATATCGTTCCCACTCCAATAGGAAATCTTGAAGATATCACATTAAGAGCTGTTCGTATTTTACAGGAAGTTGATACCATAGTTTGTGAAGATACCAGACAAACTATCAAACTTTTGTCTCATCTTAAAATTTCCAAGCCGTTAATCAGTTTTTATACACAAAATCAGTTAAAAAGAATACCTCAAATTATTTCAATACTTAAAGACGGTAAAAATATTGCACTTGTTTCCGACTGCGGCACACCTGCCGTTTCAGATCCGGGCTATTATTTAATAAAAGAAGCTTTAGAAAACAATATAAATGTCGTTCCCCTACCGGGACCATGTGCACTGATAACAGCAGTAATTGCTTCAGGGCTTCCGACAGATTCTTTCATATTTTTAGGCTTTTTAAAACGCAAAACCGGTAAAATGAGAAAGGAACTTGAAGAAGTAAAAAGTTTGGAAAAGACAATAATTTTTTATGAATCTCCTCACAGAATATTAAAAACTTTAGAAACCTGTAAAGAGGTTTTTGGTGAGAATGCAAATGTTGTTTTAGCACGAGAACTTACAAAGAAATTTGAAGAATTTATAAGAGGTTCTCTTAAAGAAGTTGCAGAACAAATGCAAAAACGAGAAATTCTTGGCGAATTTGTAGTGATGATAGAGACAGAAGATCAGAAGATCGGAAGTTCGGAAGAGCAGAAGTAAGAGTAGTGTTTTTGTTGTTTTAAAATTGTTGACAATAAAAATGTTTTAGATTATAATAAGAATGCAGTTAAGTTGTAAATAAAAAACTAAATATTGAATGTTTTTGGATCTTCTACGGAAGGTAGAAGACCACTTTTGCCGAAAGCAAAAGAGGTACGACCTCCAAAAACAGTCGTAATGAGTTTTGTAAGAATAAATCAGAAGCTATGTTGATTTATTTTTATAGCTTTATCTTTCGCTCCTTTGCGGGCGAAAGGCAGCGGCTGTGTATGGTCGGGGTCGTACCACCTACACAGTCGCTTTTCTTTTGCTTTCCAAAAATCTCTCCCTTTTTCCGAAGATCCAAAAATAAAATAACAAACAAGGAGAAATATTATGAAAAAAATCAAAAAAAGGCTGGGGTTTTCGTTGATAGAAGTAATAATCACTATTATGATTATTGCTGTTTTATCAATGATATCAGGACCAATTTACCGAAGTTACTCCGATAAGGCTATATTAACGGAAGGTTATGCTTTACTGGGAACCATTCGCTCTGCCCAAGAAAATTATTATAACGACACGGGAACTTTTTTGTATTATACAAACTGTAGTGCTGGCTCTATTGTTGGAGGGAATGGGACTACATGTAAAGAAGATGTTCTTGGTATAGATGCAAGACACAATAAATATTACACTACCTTTACTGAGGCAATGTGGCTTGGTAGTCATGCTGGTATTGACTATCGATTTCAGGCTGTGGCATTTGGAAAAGCAGCTTATCAAAATTTAACTATGCATTACAATATAACTTCTGGTGTAACCATGTTATAATAAAAATTTGGAGGTTTATATGAAACAATTTGGTTTTTCCCTGGTAGAATTAGTTGTAACTATTATGATAATTATTACATTATCACTAATTTCTGGTCCTATTTACAAATCTTATTCCTTAAAAGCAAAACAAGCGGAAGGATATGCCTTGCTGGGGACAATAAGAGCGGCAGAAGATAATTATTACAGAGAATGGAGAGAGTTCTTTAAAGGTGGAACAGAAACCTGTAATGATGTTGTTTTAGGAATAGATGCAAGACACAATAAATATTATACAAAATTTGATAGTGAAATATATAACTGGGGAGCTAACGCATATTGTGCCGTTGCATATGGTAACGGAGTAAAAAATTTAACTATGTCTTATAGAATGAGCGAACCTTGTAGCATTTGGTCTTAATAATATCTCAATCCTTTGAATTTTAAGGATTCTGAAACATTACATAGCAATGTTTCGAGACAGGACAGGGTTACAACATAGCAGTAACCCTGTTTTTATTCTAACAAATCAGTTATTTTGCAATTTAAAGCTTTTGATAAAAGAATCAATGTTCTTACAGATGCCTTACTAATATCTCTTGAAAGAATTTCATATTCTTGCAATGTTCTCAGCTTTACGCCAGATTTTAGCGATAGTTCTCCTTGAGATAATTTTGATAGTTTCCTGTAATATTGTAAATTACTTATTTTTTTTCTGTTCTTTATAATTTTATTAAGAATTTCTACAAACTTATTTTCAGGAGCTTCGTGTAAAGTGGGATATAATTTCTCTAAATCTTCCCCTGTTATAAAACTAAAAATTTTTTTAAAACTATATCCGGTAAACCATTGATAATAAGCAATAATCCATCCGCACCAATATTGACAAGAAAGTTGATAATCAGCATCTTTTTCTTTTATTTTAACTTCTTTTCCGGTTCTTTCAATTATTTTAATGACAAGTTCCTTGCCAGACATTCCTGCAAGAAATTTGGGGTTACCGTTTTCAAATTCTTCGGCTATTCCACTGGATATAAAAAAATTAAAAAAATCATTTATAGTAATACCACAATAATTTACGGCGTAATCGACAGCATCGCCTAAATTGTTCATGGCATCTTTAAGATATTCTCTTATATATCCCCTAGTATTTTCTAATATCATTTTCTTTCAGCTCCTGTCTTATAATATCCCTAATAAAAATTCCATTAATATCATCAGATTCTAATTCTTTTTGGAAAGCCAGCCTTGCTTGAGTATCTCTATTTTTTCTCTTTGTATAAAAAATACTATTGGCAGCCTTTTCATAATTTATAAATTTAATTCTATCAAAAGCTTTTTTACTTTTTAAAACTATTTGCTCTCCAAGTTTGCCAAGTTTCATTGCATAAGATAACTGCCTAAGAGAAATTTCGTTGTTTAGGAATGCTCTTGCAAAAGAAAAATAAGAATCGTCTGCTCTATATCCTATAATAATATCATAATCAGCGACATCTATCATAAAATTTTCTGATAAATATTCTTTGCTCCTTTTCATAATAGGGGTACGTATAGAAAATTCTCTATTATTAATTAAAATTGTAAGCCAATATAAAATATGATATTCTGATAAATGTAAAATTTTTAATTTGTCTGTATTAAACTCATAACAATTTGCGTATCCATCAATATCTTCCGCGCATGCCCATTCTTTTGCCAAATCTATGTTTTCCGTACAATAAAAACCTAAGCCATAATCATTATATTTATTGCCTTTGCCAAAAATAGGCTTTTCTATTATTTGCGGCGAACCATGATATAATTTTAAAATTTTCATTTTTCCTCTAATTATTTATATCTTTTTTCAACTTTATTTCTTTATTTTTATCTTTTAATAATATTATACTTCTACAGAAGTATAAAGTCAATATTTTTTATAAAATAATATATAAAATCTTATAAAAACAATACAAAGTTTCATTATCGTATCTATACTTCTGTAGAAGTATAGATACTAATAAAAAATAGTGTGTAAAAAATAAAAGACAGGATTACCGCTATGTCGTAATCCTGCCTGCACAGAAACATTGCTATGTAATGTTTCAGAGATATCAAAGTCTGCAAAAAATGAGATTTTACAAGAAAATAATTATATTCTATAATCGATAGTACAAGGTCTTGTTAAATCATAAAACATGGTTAAATTTTTCACTCC
>JAFPUA010000060.1 GCA_017413305.1 Candidatus Ruminimicrobiellum caprinum | reverse complement strand
AATGCTCTTTTTGATGAAAAGGCTAAATATTTGCCTGAAAAATATAACACATTTCATGCTGCATTAAAAAAAGAAACTGTAATTATTCATTTTGTAGGGAAAGAAAAACCTTGGAACTATTATAAATCCAATGAGAGTTTTGAACATTTTTGGAAATATTTAAAATTAACACCTTTTTGGAATGAAGAAACAGAAAAACAGTATAATAAATTTAAAGCAAAGTATTTTGTGTATAAGATTTTTAATTTTGAGATTTTCAAGATGAGGCAAGACGAACGACATTACAAAATAAAATTTTTATTTATACATTTAACTGTAAATAAAAAGTGGCTGAAATTTTTTTAGAAGCTGTCTTTGCCTTTTGTAATATTTAGATAAAAACTAAACAGAGATTTTCCCTGTTTGATAAAAAGTCTGTTAATTGCTTTCTTTTTATTGTATTTGAAAGATGTAATTCCTCTTTTTGTTGAAAAATCAAATTCATATCCGCTGTCAAAAACAAGCTTCCTTATTTTCTCGTCGGCAGCACCTGCACCTTTCGGATAAGCAAAACAATTTATTTCTTGTAACAATTTTTCTTCCAATAATTTTTTTGATTGAGTCAGTTCTGTTTTTATTTCATCATCTTTAAGCTTTGTTAAATTTACATGATTTACTGTATGGGAACCAAAAGAAATAAGCCCTGAATTTTTCATTTCAAAAATTTGTTCCCAAGTTAAACAATTTTTCTGTCCGATGTAATTGTATGCAATAAAAATATTAGCTTTAACATTTTTCTTTTTTAATATTTTATATGCATTTGTGTAGTTATCCTGCCAACCGTCGTCAAAAGTAATAAGAACCGGTTTTTTCGGCAGAGTAAATAAATTATCTTTATATGACTTTTCCAAATCCTGCAGAGTTATAGGGGTGTATTTATGTTTTAACAGAAAATCAATTTGTTTTTCAAAAGTTTCCGGTTCAATATAAAATTCTTTTTCTAAATCACAAGTATCATCATATTTGTATATATGATGATACATTAAAGCAATAATACCTTTTTTATTCGGCAGCCACCAAGGATATTTTATTGAAAAGATAAGAAGTATAATAAATAATGTTGTAAATATAATAATCATTGCTTTATTATACCATTTATATTAAAAAAAACCAATAATAAATATTTTTATCTTAATTTTTTATTAAAATAATTTCTTGAAAAAAATACAATATTATATATAATATTACCATTATAATACCTCTCAGTATTTCTGCTAAAAATGGAGTTTTTTATGAAAGCAATAATAATCGGTGCAGGGCCGGCAGGATTAACTGCAGCATATGAACTGTTAACCAAGACAGATATTAAGCCTGTGATATTTGAGACAACAAGTGATATCGGCGGAATATCAAAAACTTTTAACTATAAAGAAAATAGAATGGATATGGGCGGACACAGATTTTTTTCAAAGTCCGATACGGTAATGAAATGGTGGACAGATTTGATGCCTATACAAACTGTTCCATCCAAAGATGACATTTTGCTCAACAGGAAAATAGATCTTTCAAAATCTAAAATCGAACAAGATCCTTCCAAAGCAGACGATATTATGCTTGTCAGGAACAGGCTTTCCAGAATATATTTTCTAAAAACTTTTTTTGATTATCCTGTGTCATTGTCTTTTAATACTATAAAAAATCTTGGATTTATAAGAATAATCAAAATCGGTTGCAGTTATGCTTACAGCATGATATTTAAAAGAAAAGAGAAAAATCTTGAAGATTTTATGATTAACAGGTTCGGAAGAGAGTTGTACTTAACTTTCTTTAAAGATTATACTCACAAAGTTTGGGGAGTGGAGCCGAAATATATCCCTGCAGATTGGGGAACGCAAAGAATAAAAGGTTTATCAATAATAAAAATTCTTCAGCAGGCATTGAAGAAAATTTTTGGAAGGAAAGAAGATTTAAAACAAAAAAATACCGAAACCAGTTTAATAGAAAAATTTTATTATCCAAAATACGGCCCGGGACACTTTTGGAATGTTGTTGCAAAAAAAATTATTCAGCTTGGCGGAAAAATAGAAACAAACAAAAAAATAGTTTCTCTTGAGACTGATGGAAATAAAATAAAATCCGTAACTGACGATAAAGGCATAAAATATGAAGCAGATTATTTCTTCTCAAGTATGCCCGTGCAGGATTTAATAAACGGATTTGATAAAAAAGATGATGGAGTTAAAAGAGTTTCCGATGGTCTTGGATATAGAAGTTTTATTACCGTAGGACTTCTTGTAAAAGATACCATAATAAAAAATAATACAAAATTAAGAACTTACAAAAACAGAGTTCCCGACGATTGGATATATATACAGGAAAGGGAAGTAAAGTTGGGAAGATTACAAGTATTTAATAACTGGAGCCCTTATCTTGTAAAAGATTATGAAAATACTATTTGGCTCGGCTTGGAATATTTCTGTGATGAAAATGATAATATGTGGAATGCTAAAGACGAAGATTTTATAAACTTT
>JAFPUA010000059.1 GCA_017413305.1 Candidatus Ruminimicrobiellum caprinum | reverse complement strand
TTGTAAAGCATTATCTGTTGCTCTCGGTGTTAAAGTTTTAAAATATATGAAGTTTACAACTGTTGAGGAACTTGCACAGCTTCAAGCTTATGTAGGCAATGTAGATTATTTTGTTCTTGATATATCGTCAACCGATGAAAACGGCAAAGTATCAATTGTTACGGATAACCTTTCAACTCTTGAAAATATACCGGTTCCTTGTTTTATAACAGGCGGAATATCTTCTGAAAATGTTGAAGAAATAGTGGAAAAATATAAGCCTTATGCTGTTGAGGCTGATACTTCTATAGAGAGATTACAACGCAGAAAAGATTTCGATAAAATGGCAAATTTTATAAAATCAGCCCATTCCCTTTAGTCAATCCATTGACGCAAAAAGGAAATAGTGTTCTCGTTTGCTCAATCGCCATTCGCTCCAATTTTTGAGACCAACACTTAACTTGTTTTTCCTGACGACCTAAGGAACACGGAAAAACATCGAACAAAAAGCGTGCCCTACGGGAAAAAACTTTAGCCGTTAATCACTTTTTTGTCTCAAAAATTGTTCGCTCATAGACGGCTACAGGCTGCACTCAAACATATTTCCTTTTTACTGTTATCTGTCATCCTGAACCGAGCCCTCTTTCTCTTCTGTCATCTCGAACAGCGCATAGCGAGTGTGAGAGATCTGTCGTTTGTCTGTTGGTCGGGAAGCTGTCGTTTATTATACATTGTCATACCGCACTTGATGCGGTATCTCGTAGTTAAATTATATTTTTGATGGAGAAAAATATGAATATAGAACTAATCTGTTCGGGCAGTGAACTGCTTACAGGTAAACTAAATACGCATGCATCTTTTATAGGAGATAAACTTAACGACTTAGGAGTTAACTTATCTTTGATTACTACTGTTGCCGACAGAAAAAATGAATTTGCACAGGTGTTAGGCGATGCAGTTAAAAGAAGTGCTGTAATTATTGTTACAGGCGGTTTAGGTCCTACTTTTGATGATATTACAGTAGAAACTGTTTCAGAAATACTTAATGTGAAAACATATAAAGATGAAAATGTTGCTAAGGCAATAGTTCAATATTTTGAAAAAAGAGGTATCGATTGTCCTGCTGCTAACAATGAAAGACAGGCACAAATTCTTGAAGGTGCAAAAGTTTTAGAAAATAGGTTCGGTACTGCTCCTGGACAAATGTTACATTTTGTTTATAATGAAAGCGAAAATAAAAAAGTGAGAAAAACAATATTTTTGCTTCCTGGCCCGCCGAAAGAAATGTGTCCGATGTTTGAAGAGAATGTTTTGCCGTTTATGAGAAGTTATCAGATAAAAATGAAAAAAACATTAGTCCTTCATATTTGTGGTATGGCGGAATCTTTAGTTGATGAAAAAATTAAGCCTACTATAGATTATCTTTCTGCGAATGATGATGTAGAGTTTGCAATTTTAGCACATCAGTTTCTTATAGATGTGAAAGTGTCTGTCAGTGGTGAAAATGAATTAACCATTGATGATACCATAAAAAATATAAATCAAGAATTTGTTAATGTTTTAGGTGACAATATTTATGGATATGACGAAGATACTCTTGAGGGCGTTATACAAAAAATGTTGATAGAAACAAAAAAGACTGTTTCCGTAGCGGAATCTTGTACAGGCGGACTTCTTTCTGCAAAACTTACAAACACGCCCGGCAGTTCAGCTGTATTTAAACAGTCTGTTGTTACTTATTCAAATGAAGCGAAAATACAGATGCTTGGTGTAAAAGCAGAAACTTTAGAACAGTTTGGTGCAGTAAGTGAAGAAACTGCTTCAGAAATGCTTACAGGAATATTAAATTTGTCAAAGGCAGATTATGCAGTAAGTATTACAGGTATTGCCGGTCCCGACGGTGCTACAAAAGATAAACCTGTTGGTCTTGTTTATATTGGTGTATCGTATAAAGGAAATAATGAAGTAAACAAATTTAAATTTTTAGGAACTAGATCCGATATTAGAGCACGTGCCGTAAATGTTGCTCTTGATAGTCTTAGAAGAATGATATTGAAAACTAAAAATGTGAGAGTAAAAAAATGAGATATTTAGGAGTTGATTACGGGAAAAAGAGAATAGGTTTGGCGTTGTCTGATATAATGGGAATGATGGCTCAGCCGTTTGATGTTATTGAGAGTAAAGGTCTTAAAAATAACGTTGAAAATATTTTAAAAATAGCAAAAGAAAAAGAAGTTTCTTGTATTGTGGTTGGTAAACCTGTTAATATGAATGCAACAGAAGGCGAAATGGCAGAACTTGCAACAGAATTTGCAGAAGAATTAAAAAAACTTACAGATATAAAAGTGGAAATGATTGATGAAAGACTTACAACCACTCAGGCAGAAAGAGTTCTTGTAGAAGAAGCAAATGTTTCCAGAGAGAAAAGAAAGGGACTACGTGATAAGCTTGCCGCCACT
>JAFPUA010000058.1 GCA_017413305.1 Candidatus Ruminimicrobiellum caprinum | reverse complement strand
TTTAGCATATTTCTTATAGGAATCTTGCCAAAATTATTTAACTCCCTTATAAGACGTTCATCAAGCTGTTTATCGTCTAATGCCGGTTTAAAATTGATTGCAATTTTTATATTATGATTTTGTTCCAAAAGCTGATACACAAAAGAACTGACTGTTAATATTAATGGCCCCGTTAAACCAAAAACAGTAAACTCTATTTCTCCAAACAGTTTTTTCTTTTCTATGCCATCGGCAATAACGGAAATTTCTATATTTTTAAGTTTTAGTTTATTAAGTTGCTTTATGAATTTATCATCGGAAACCAAAGGTACAAGTGCGGGTGACGGTTTTATTACAGTATGTCCGACACTTTCAGCCAAGATATATCCGCTACCGTCGGAACCTGTTAACGGGTAAGATTTTCCGCCAGTTGCAAGAATAATTTTTTCTGCAGAGAATTTGCGACCATCTTTTAAAATAATTTCTTTTATTTTTTTGTTTTCAAGAACGAATTTTTCGACTATGCTATTGGTAAGAATTTTAACATTGTTATTTTTAACAAACTTTATCAATGCATTTACAATGTCGTGGGCATCGTTTGATTCCGGAAAATATCTGCCACCTCGTTCCAAACGACATTTTACTCCAAGCGACTCAAAAAAGTTTATAGTATCTGTATTAAAAAATTTATTAAATGCACTGTAAAGGAATTTGCCGTTGTTACCGAATTCCGAAATAAATTCTTTAAGTTCGGCACTATTGGTAACATTACATCTTCCTTTACCTGTGATGGAAAGTTTTATCGCAGGACGAGATTTTTTCTCTAACAAAAGCACAGACTGACCATTTTGCGCTGCAGTACCTGCAGCCATCAAACCGGAAGCTCCTGCACCGATTACGATAACATCAATCATAAAAAATCCTTATAACGACCGCACATTTTGGACTACGCCATTGCATTTGGCTCCCTTATGTGCCGTACGCTTTCGCTTCCACTTTCGCACACCGCGGTCGCCAAATCTTTCGCTTCATCTCAAACTTTTTAGTTTTTTCTGTGTCCTTTAATTTTTTTGTCTATTTCATTCGTTTTATTTTTGCATTATTTCAATGAAGTTTTTAAATTTTTTAATAAATTGTCAATCTTGGTGTGAAGAGATGATAAATCGTTTGTATCATTAACGAAAGTAAGGTCTGCCATTTTGCAACAAAGAGCTACCTGTTGCCCCGAACCTGAGGACTGAGATTCTTTCTTTTCAAGCTCAATAAATTTTTCTAAAGTTTCAGGATCGCCCGGGCGTTCTCTCGTCTGCATTCTTGCAAAACGAATATCTTGCGGAGCATCAACATTTATCAAAACAAAATCTTTTATCGTTTTAAAAGTTTTAACTTCTTCCGTATGTCTGATAGATGTAATACAATAATTTTTCCCTTCTTGAAACTTTTTCATAACAGATTTTGCTAAAACACCATTACCATTATTTTGTCTTAATTCTGTACCGAACTTAATTAAATTTTCTCTTGTCGGTTCAATATTCTGTTCCTTCATTAACAACCTTATTTCGTCGGATAATGAGAAATGCGTAAAACCGTTATTTTTTACAATGTAGTCTGCTACGGTATCTTTGCCTGAGCAGTAAGAACCTGTTAAACCTATTATCATTTTGAATCTCCTTATTGTAGTCTTGACTTTTTTTAGTTTTTAAGTTATACTATGTTCGACCTATAAAGGATACTAATCGTCGTAGTATTTACTTTATAGGTTTTTTGTTTTTGTTTTCATCTTGATCCAAATCATAAAAAAGCTTTCCATTTTCATCTTTATACAATTTAACTTCTTCACAAACCATCAATATTTCTTGATTTGTTTCTTCTTTGCTGAATATAGAACAAAATTCTTCAATATTATTTGCAAGTCCTAAAAATATTATTTTGTCTGCATTCATTTTGCTCTGTCCTTATAAATTCTTATCAATATTTTTACCAAATTTTATGCTGAAAGAAAATCTATGCGTCATACCTATATCACCATATGGTATGAAAGCATAGTCAAAAACATAATCTAAATACTGCAATCCAAAACCTAGATTAATACAACTAAAACCAGGAACATCTTTATTTCTTCCGTCATAACCTGCCCTTAAAGCAAGCTCAATTTTTTCGGCAAGCTCAACACAATATTCCGTTCCTAAATTGAAATAAATTTCGTTATCTCGAGGAAAATTCAAATCAAAAGAAACAAGCCAATCATATGTGATAAAGTGAGAAATACCTGTCTTAAACAGCGTCGGTAAATATTCTTCGTCATTATTAAATTTCATTTTGGTACCGATATTTGTAAGTGCCGCACCTATGGAAGTTCTGTAATCGTTAAAATCGTAATTAACACCAAAATCTGCCGCAATTGCCGTTGCAGAATTTTCAATTTTAGAATAAATATATTTTAAGTTTGCACCATATAAAAGTTTTTTATATTTATTTGCATAAGATAAATATACAGCCATATCTAAAGGTGAAAAAGAACCGTATTGTACGTTGGTATTATCAACTCTGTTTATGCTCCCGTAAGAAACATATTGAACTGCCGCACCGAACACTCCAAGTTTTTCTGTCGGAAGAGCAAACGCAAGCCATTGATAACTAATATCTTCAAACCAGATTGTATGCGAAAAAGAAAGTTCTTTTCTATCTATATAGCCCAAGTTTGAAGGATTCCAATAAATTGAATCAACTGCGTTATAAACGCTTGCAACTGCGTTTCCCATAGCGGCACTACGCGCGCCGATACCGAGCTTTAAAAACTGTGCAGACGTTGTACCGACATCATTTTTAGAAAATGCAGCGTAAGAACCTGCAGAAACAAAAGATAATATAAAAAAAATAGAAATTAAAAATTTAAAAATTTTCATATTTTTTATATTATAACATATTATTTAAATATAAAAAAGTTTTTTTTCTTAAAATTTTTTGCTATAATATTGGCATGGGTAAATTGGCACTATTAAAAGAAGATATTCAAACTATTTTAAAGAAAGACCCTGCAAGCCGCTCGTATATTGAAGCTTTTTTTTGCTATCCGGGCTTGCATGCAATATGGTCACATAGGTTTGCACATTATTTGTGGAAACATAAATTTTATTTGATAGCAAGGTTTATTTCGCAGGTAACGAGATTTTTTACCGGAATAGAAATTCATCCGGGAGCAACAATAGGAAGAAGATTTTTTATTGATCACGGTATGGGTGTTGTTATCGGAGAAACTACTATTATCGGTGACGATGTTTTGTTATATAAAGGCGTTGTGTTAGGCGGAACTTCTTTAAAAAAAGAAAAAAGGCATCCGACTTTGGGCAATAATATTATTGTCGGTTCCAACGCTATCATTATGGGAGCAATAACCATTGGAGATAACGCCAGAATAGGTGCTGCGTCAGTAGTAACACATAATGTTCCGGCAAATTCAACAGCGGTAGGTATCCCTGCAAGAGTAAAAATGGGAGAAACTAAAGAAGAAATATGCAATTTGGAACATTCCAAAATGCAAGACCCTGTTGCAGATGCAATGAAGTTTATTTTAGATCAACAAAGGAAGTTGGAAGAGAGAATAATAAAAATAGAGAAATCTCATTAGAGATTTCTCTATTTTTATTATATTATCAATTACAAAATATCAACTATATTTTTTAAGTTGCCGTCAGGAGCGGTTTCAATTTCGCCTTTGTCGCAAAGTGCAGTAATTTCGGGGTTAACGGGCATTTTATCTACAACGGAAATATTAAATTTTTTTGCAACGTCATCTATTTTGCTTTCACCGAAAATTTTTATTTCTTTACCACAGTCGGGACATTTGATATAACTCATATTTTCTACAAGCCCCAATATAGGAATATCCATCATTTTTGCCATATTAACGGCTTTTTCTACTATCATGGATACAAGTTCCTGAGGAGATGTAACAACTATTATTCCGTTAACGGGAATAGTTTGAAATACGGTTAAGGGAACATCGCCTGTTCCCGGAGGCATATCTATAAACATATAATCAAGTTCATTCCAGAGAACGTTTTTCCAAAATTGTTTTATTATTCCTGTAATAACAGGGCCTCTCCATATTACGGGATCTGTTTCTCTTTCAAGTAACAAATTTGCAGACATTATACTAATATCTTTTTTGCTCTTTACAGGAAAAATATTTTCGTTATTATCGGCAAAAGGTTTTTCTTTTATACCAAAAACTTTCGGTATTGAAGGACCTGTAACATCAGCATCAAGTACTCCGACTTTATAACCTTTGTTTGACATTGCTACGGCAAGAAGTGACGTTACTAAAGATTTACCTACACCGCCTTTTCCGCTAACTATACCAATTACTTTTTTTATTTTTGTTGTTTCATGAGGTTGTTCAAGAAATTTATTATCCATAATATCTCCAATTTAAACGATAAAGAAATAATTTTCTTTTTTGAAAAGCCTTAGGCACTGCTTATGAGTGCAATATTTTTCAGGCAAGAATCAGTAAAGTAGAGATTCTTAGGGCGACAATGTTCGTGGCCATTTCCGTATTCCAATAGAAGTTAGGAAATGGCAGTTGGAGCCCGGCCTGAAAAATATAAACGAATAGTGCCAGCTCGAAAAAAGCGAAATTATTTCTTCAAAGATCTTCCTATATTATAATTGCATAACTGCTTTATCGGGCAGATATCGCATTTTGGGCGACGGGCAATACATATTCTTCTTCCTAATGTTTGAATAAGAAACGATATGTTTTTCCAATACTTTTTTGGAATTATTTTCATTAAATCTTGTTCTATTTTTACGGGGTCACTATTCTTTGAAAGCCCTATCAAATTCGTTAATCTTATAACATGTGTATCAACGGCAATTCCTACATTTATTCCATACCCGCTACCAAGAACTATATTGGCAGTTTTTCTTGCTACACCTTTAAGTGTAATAAGTTCTTCCATCGTTTTAGGAACAGTTCCGTTGAATTTGTCCAAGACCATATTTGCCGTAGCAATAATATTTTTTGCTTTGTTTCTGTAAAATCCTGTAGATTTTATATCGTTTTCAAATTCTTTTAAATCTGCATTTGCATAATCTTTGATAGTCTTATATTTTTTGAAAAGAGTCTTTGTTACAATATTTACTCTTTTATCTGTACATTGAGCAGAAAGAATTGTTGCAACCATTAGTTCAAATACATTTGAAAATTCAAGTGCAATATCAATACCTTTATATTCTTTATCGAGAATTTTAATAATTTTATTAACTTTTACTTGTTCCATTTCTTTTCTAAAAAAAAATAAGTCCTATCCGAAGGAAGGACTTCTTTATATTTTTATCTTGGCGGGAACGACGGGATTTGAACCCGCGGTCTCTGCCTTGACAGGGCAGTGTGTTAAACCAGGCTACACCACATTCCCAAGACCAAAATTGTGGAGATATTATACAACAATCAAATTTTTTTGTCAACAAAAATTTTACAAATTAAAGTTTATAATATATAATTACTAAAAACTAAAAACACAAAGGAAATAAATTTGAGTATATTTTATATTATATTGGGATTGTTGTTGTTCTCTTTAGCAGCAATTTCTTTCCCGAAGTATAACAAAATTTTTGTTACGGTATCATTGTTATCTGTTTTTTCTTTTTATTTTTTCTTGTCGGCAAATTTTTTCCATCCTGAGAGTTTCTATCCGTCCAAAAATATTAAATATGAATTAATATGTTGCAACTATTATAACCTGCTGTACAAATCTTTAAAAGAACACAGGTTATATTTAAGCGATACCTTAACAGAAGACAAAGAACATTTTAAATTCAACGATGATGGAAAAGAGCTGGAAATTCATTGGGCGGACACAAGCCCTTACAAAGACAAAATTTATTTATATTTTGGTATAACTCCAGTACTTCTTTTATATGCACCATTTCACATGGCAACAAACTTATATCTGACAGATAAGTTCTTAGTTTTTGTCCTGGCGTGTATTTCGGTATTATTTTCAATATTTTTAATTCACATTTTATCATTATCCTTTCTTAAAAAAAGAAAAGTATTATCAATTAACCCATTTATTGTATTTTTAATTGGGTTCTGCAGTACAGCTCCGTATCTATTAGTAAGAAGCTCAATATATGAAGCAGCTATAATAACAGCTAATGTTTTAGTACTAATTTCTTTCATTATTTTTTACTTTTATTTAAACGGAAAAACAACAATTATAAAAAATACTTTACTTCTATTATTGGGAACAATACTGAGTTTGTCTGTTGGGGCAAGACCGCAATGTGTATTGTTTATTCCTGCCTTCTTTACAGCGATATGTATAGCAAATTATTACTATACCAAAGATATAAAATATGTCGTTAAACAAGCTGTAATATTTTTAATTCCGTGTATAATTATCGGTACGGGACTTGCACTTTACAATTATTTAAGGTTTGATTCTATTTTTGAGTTTGGGTTCAATTACCAAACCAATGGTAACGGACAGAAAAATATTAAATTTAAAGATCTTTTAATAGGTCTGAAATACAATCTATTTCAACCTCCACAATTTGATTGGAAAAAAATATTTCATCTTAATGGAACTATGGGACACACCTTTTTAAACGAAAGTATAGTCGGAATTTTCTGGACTTTTCCGATGATTTTAATATTCTTATTATTACCAAAATTTTTGAAAAATATTTATAAAGAAAATAAAAATACCTTTATCTTTATATTGCTTCTTGTTTATGTTATTGTTATAAATTTAATTTTGGTAAGTCTTATAGGTATGTCCACAAGATTTTTATTTGAATTTGTGCCATTAATGATAATATTATCGATGGTTATATGGAACTACTATATGGAAACTTCTGAAGGGTATAAATTAAAATTTTTCCGTTATACAGCTTACTCTTTATTCTTTTACTCAATTCTTATAAATACCTCTTTATTTCTTAGCTATCAGATTTACGATCTTGATTTATATTTAAAAATCATCGATTTTTTGTTTTAAACTTTAATTTTATTTTTTAATTTTTTATTTTCTTATCTTAATA
>JAFPUA010000057.1 GCA_017413305.1 Candidatus Ruminimicrobiellum caprinum | reverse complement strand
CATTTTTAGGTTCTACTCAGATTTGTATGCTTCCGAAAAATCTTATTGTTCATGAACAGACTTATGACAAATTTAAAAAACTTCTTTTGGAAAAAGTTTCAAAACTGGAATTCGGTCTTCCGTCAAGCGATAAAACTTGTTTTACGCCGGTTGTTAAAATCAAAGAATGTCAGGAGTTTTTGGAAGATGCTTTAAGTAAAGGTGCCAAACTTTTATGCGGTGGAAAGAAAGTTGATTATACGGGAACACCGACGGAAAGAGGCGCATATTTTCAGCCGACTCTTGTAGAAATAGAGACCGATAACCCGCAGATGTTTGATATGAAAGTTATAAAAGAAGAAAATTTCTTTCCTGTTATTCCTATAGTAAAAGTGAAATCTTCAAAGAAAACAAAAAAAGAAATCGATGCGGATATCTTCCAAAAAATGTTAGATATAGCACATAAAAATGAATATGGTTTAAGAGCTTCTGTTTGGGTAAAATCTGCTTTTTATACAAGACAATTTATGAAGTATATAGACAATTGTGCCTTGCTTAGAATAAATTCAAGACATGTGGCATTTTCGTTATATCTTCCCGGTCAGGGTGGAGTGGGGAAAACAGGCGGTCCTTACGGAGAAGCAAGTTTCTTGGTACAAAAAACTACACATTTACAGGGGATAAGTTTAACTAGATAATTATGAATTATTATGCACTTTGTCCATCAATTGTTACCGTATTCGTTTTGGTATTAGGTTTTTTTGTCTTGCTGAAAAACAGAAAAAATAAATTGAACCTTATTTATTTCTATCTGTCGATCTCTCTTTTTCTTTGGCTGTTATTTTTCTCGTTAATGTACTGGAATACAGGTAAATATGAGTTGTCATATATGTTAGCAAAGTTCGGTTTTATAGGCGTTATATTGACACCTGTTTGTGCTTTACATTTTATTGCCGAATTTTTGGATAGTCGCTTGAAAAAGTATGCCATATATTTTTATTTAGCTACTATACCGATGATAATTTTAAATTTTTCGTCGCATTTGATATATAGCGGATTAAGTTTGAATTTTTGGGGCTATTATCCAATAGCGGGCAAACTTTATTTTATTGCTTTGTTTCAGTTCGTTGCAACTTTTCTTGTTGCTACAGTTGTGTTATTCAAATATTTTTTCTACAAAGATATAAATTTAGTAAAAAAAGAACAGATAAAGTATTTGATAATGGCGTTCTCTATAGCACTTCTTGCTTCCGGCGACTACATTATAAAATATCCGTTTATTAATTTTTATCCTATCGGATACATTGTTGTTATTTTCTTTAGCTTTTTAATGGCGTTAAATGCAATAAAAAATAATTTGATGGATATTAGGCTTGCAATAACGCACAGTACAATATTTTTCGCTTTGTATATCGTAGTTTTGGGAGTTCCTATTTATGTAGGTTTTGTTTTGTATCAATGGACAATAGCGTTTGTTCTTGTATTTATTTTATCTTCTATGGCTCCTGTTGTTTTGAGACTGTTGCAGAAAAAAGCGGAAAGAATTCTTCTTGCGGAACAAGAAAAGTATCAGCAGCTTTTGATACAGGCTTCAAAAGGTATGATAGAACAGCATGAAATAAATAAGTTATCCAAACTTATTGTCAGAATCATAAAACAGTCCGTAAAAATTAAATTTGTAGTTTTGTATCTGTTTGATGAAGAGAAAAATTGTTTTTATAATATTTCTTCCAGGGTAAGCGGCGATAAAGTAATAAATTCAATTACATTTAAAAGAGAAGATTTGATAATTAAATATATGAAAGCTAAAAAAACACCTTTCTTATATTTTGGTTTGAGAGAAAGTTTAAAAAAGGAATTTTCTAAAATATGCAGTGATATTAATTTGATAGTTCCGTCGCTGTTTAGAGATGAAATTTTAGGTTTCCTTTTACTGGGAGAAAAAGAAAATAAAACTTTATATTCGGCAAAAGATATGGACCTGTTTAAAACTTTAGCAAATCAGGCATCTCTTGCCATAGAAAATTGTTTCTTCTTGGAAAAATCAAAGCATCAGCAGGAAAAACTTTTTGAAGCGGAAAAACTTGCTTCTATCGGTGGTATGGCCGACGGTATGGCTCACCAGATAAGAAATAGGCTTAATAGTTTTAACCTTGCTGCGGAAACTCTTTCTTTTGATATTGAAGATTTATCGGCAGCAAGCAAAGAATTAGTTGAACAGGACAAAGTAAAAGATATAATAACCGATATGTCAACGATTCTTTCTTCCATAAAAAGTAATGTAACGAAAACAAATACTATTCTGACGGGAATTTTGAATTTTGCAAAGAGAAAAGAGTCCGATATTGTATTCGAATATTTTTCTCTTAAAGAGGTGTTAAAAGCGTCTATTCTCTTGGTAGAAGTAAAACATCACAAAGAAATGATTCCTATTACATTGGATATACCGGAAAAGGATACCGTATATGGAATAAAAATTCAGTTGCAGGAAGTGTTTTTTAATTTTATTGATAATGCTTTAGAGGCTGTTATAGAAAAACAACAACATATAAAAAGTCCGTTTTTCGATGATATAGAAGAAAAAGATTTTGTCCCTAAGATAAATATTTCATTGAAATATACCGATAACAACAGATATCAGGTTATTTTTAAGGATAATGGTATAGGTGTTAAAGAAGAAGATAAACCGAAAATTTTCTCGGCATTTTTTACCACTAAACCGTCCAGTAAATCAGGCTCGGGCATAGGTTCTTATGTGGCAAAAAGAATGATAGTTGAAGCACACAAAGGTTCTATATCATTCGATTCTAAATACGGCAGAGGCACTGTTTTTATAATAACTTTACCGTTATCTCAAAAAAATTAAAATAGATTTTTATGAAAAAAAGTATTTCCGGAATTAATGAAGCTTCGTCAGCGCATTTCCTTGCAAATTATATAATTGAAAATAACAATAAATCTTTGCTTGTTGTTTTAAAAAATAACGAGACGGACAATATGTGTAATGATATTTCCGTTTTTCTTAAAGATTTTGATATTAAAATATTGGAATATCCTTCCGATGATCAAGCTCAACAAATAACAACTCTGTCAAAAATTTCAAACGATAAAAGGTTTGTGATTGTTGCCGATAAAGATTCTGTTCTGCAGGAAAATATATCTTTTGCGGCATTAAAAGATAATTCTATTACTTTAAAAGAAAATAACGGTTATAAATATAATTCCATAATAACGCAACTTTCAAAGATAGGTTATACGAGGGAAAGTTTTGTGGAAGATAAAGGTCAATTTTCCGTGAGAGGTGATATCCTTGATGTATGGTGCGAGGATTGTGTAAAACCCGTAAGAATAACTTTCGACTTTGATACTATCGAAACGATAAAAACTTTTGACTATATTACACAGCGTTCGGAAGAGTATTTAAAAGAAATAACGATTCTTCCTTACAAACCTATCGATGTAAAAACAAATTTATTACAGGAATTGCCTGACACTTTTGATATTTATCTTGACGAAGAACAGGAAAATTATGATAAATATAAAAAATTTAATATTATTGTAAATAATCCTTTGGATAAAAATGCTGTTCATTACAATTATCAGAGTTTTCAAGGGTTTCAAGGCGACATAAAATATTTTATCAATTTGATAGAAGACTTAAAAAATATTGGTATAGAAATACGGATATACGCTTCAAACGAGCCGGAAAAACAGAAAATGATAAGTTTGTTCGTTGAAAACGGTTGGCCAAAAAAAGATGTCCCGTCAATAGCTATTGCTCCGTTGTGGCACGGATTTTATCTGAAAGACAAGGTTGCCGTTATATCAACAAAAGAAATTTTATATAAAAGAAAACCGATAAGTTTTCCTAAATTTAAAAGCGGTAAAAGGTTGGAAGGTATTTGGGAAATTTCTGCAGGCGATTATGTGGTACATGAAAAATACGGTATAGGTAAATATAAAGGCCTTAAAAAAATTGAACAGCCTGATAAAACGGCAGAATATCTTTGTATAGAATACAGTAAAGGGGACAAACTTTATGTCCCTCCCGACGACTTTAAAGTTGTTCAGAAATATATAGGTGTTGAAGGGGTAAAACCTAAACTCTATTCCATGGACACTTTTGCTTGGGAACGCTTAAAATCAAGAGCAAGAGAAAACGCTTCCCAGTTTGCAAAAGAATTGTTAAAACTTTATGCAGAACGCTCTAAAATAAAGAGAGATTCTTATCCTGCGCCGGGAATGTTGGAAAAAGATTTGGCGGAATCTTTCCCTTATGAAGAAACTACAGACCAGCTAAAAGCCATAGAAGATATAAATAACGATTTTTCAAAGCCGTATCCTATGGAAAGGCTTATTTGTGGAGATGTAGGCTTCGGTAAAACGGAAGTTGCACTTCGTGCCGCATTTAAAGTAGTTTGTCAGTCTAAGCAAGTTGCAGTGCTCGTACCGACAACAGTTTTAGCTGAACAGCATTATAACACTTTTGTTAATAGGCTTGCTGCTTTTCCCGCTAAGATAGAAGTAATAAGTCGTTTTCAAAAGCCTGCACAGCAGAAACAAATTCTTGCTGAACTTAAAAAAGGTAATGTTGATATAATCGTAGGGACACACAGGCTTTTGCAGAAAGATGTTGAATTTAAAGATTTAGGGCTTTTGATTATTGACGAGGAACATAGGTTTGGCGTCAAACAAAAAGAAAAAATTAAACAAATAAAAAAGAATATTGATATTCTTATGCTTTCAGCAACACCTATTCCAAGGACATTATCCGGTGCGTTATATGGTTTAAGAGATTTATCGTTAATAGAAACGCAGCCGTACGGCAGACTGCCGATAGAAACAAATATTTCGTTCTATGATCCTAAACTTGTAAAAAATATTATCGAAGCTGAAATATCAAGAAACGGACAAGTTTTTTATGTTTATAACAGAGTAGAAACTATTTTAACTAAGCAAGCTGAAATAAAAAAACTTGTTCCTGATTTAAGAATAGAAGTTGTTCACGGTCAGATGAAATCGCAGGATATAGAAAAAGTTATGTGGCGTTTTTTGACGGGACAGATAGATGTGCTTATTGCTACGACTATAATTGAGTCCGGTATTGATATCCCGACAGTAAATACAATGATAATAGAAGATGCACAAAATTTTGGCCTTTCGCAATTACATCAATTAAGAGGCAGAATCGGAAGAGATAAACAGAAAGCATATTGCTATTTATTGTACAAAAAAACTGATATGAATGATGATGCAATAAAGCGTCTTGAAGCTATGAAAAATTTTAGTGAGCTTGGTTCCGGATACAAGATAGCTTTAAAAGATTTGGAAATCAGAGGGGCGGGGGGAATACTAAGTGCAAAACAGCACGGTTTTGTGCGTGATATCGGTTATGAAATGTTTTCTCGGTTACTTGCTGAAGAGGGACAAAAAGTTAAAGGAATATATAACGAAGAACAGGAAAAGAAAAATAAAGTAGAGATAGATTTATATGTTGATGCATATATCCCGCAGGAATATATTGAAGATGAAGATATTAGAATTTTATTTTATAGGAAAATCTCCGGTATTTCTACTCTTGAAGAAATAGAAGATATTTCAAATGAGTTGAAAGACCGTTTTGGAAAAATTCCTCAATGTGTTGATAACTTATTTAGAATTGCCGAAGTAAAAATAAAGGCAGAAACGGTTTTTGTCGAGAGAGTTTCTGAAGATAAAAGATATTTATATGTTTATTTTAAGAAAGATGCTGATTTCAGTAAAGTAAATACTATGCAATTTATAAGAGATTATGAAGATATGATAGAATTTTTAAGAAACGATAATTTTAGTTTTAAAATATTAAAAGAAAAAGTTTTTGATACTAATTATATAAAATATTTAGCTGAATTTCTTACACAATTCAGAGAATATTTTTAGAGGAGATAAAAATGAAAGAAATAATTTTAGCTACAGGAAATAAACACAAAGTACAGGAAATTACCGATATTTTAAAGGATTTGCCGGTAAAAATTAAGCCTATGACGGATTTTGATAAATATCCTGAAGTGGTTGAGGATGGGGAAACTCTTCAGGATAATGCTATAAAAAAGGCGACAGAAGTTGCAAAATATTTTCACTCGTGGGCAATTGCCGATGATACCGGTTTGGAAGTACACTGCTTAAATGGTGCGCCGGGTGTATATTCTTCCAGATATGCAGGCGAACATTGCACATATGACGATAATAATCAAAAGTTATTGAAAGCTCTTGATGGTGTGCAGATGGAAAACAGACAGGCGCAATTTAGATGTGTTATTGCATTAAGCGATCCGGAAGGTAATGTGAAAATTCTTGCTGAGGGAAAAATTAAAGGGTATATTGCAGAAACTTTATCCGGTACAGCAGGATTTGGATATGACCCTATATTTTATGTTCCAAAATATGAGAAAACTTTTGCTGAACTTACTGAAGAAGAAAAAAACAAAATCAGTCACAGAGGATTAGCCCTAGTAGAGTTTAAAAAACTGGCAAAAAATCTTTTCTAATTTTCATTATGTTAAAAATATTAAATTTTATTATTTCATTGATTTTTCCTCGCACATGTTCGTTGTGCGGGGAAAATATCAGTTTTAAAGATAATAAAAATATTTGTGATAAATGTATAAATACTCTGCCTAAACTTGATGGATTGGTTTGTCACAAATGTTCTTTGCCTCTTGCCGATGGTGGAGCAACTTGTTCTGATTGTAAAGAAACTAAAAATATTTACTTTAAAGTTTTAAAGTCTCCTTTTGTTTATACAGATAAAATAAGAGTTTTAATAAAAAAATTAAAATATTCTCAAAGACCTTTTCTTGCCAAAGATTTATCAAAACTAATGACAGATTTTATTATAAAAGAAAATATTGATAAAAATATTGATATAATTGTTCCTGTTCCTATACATTGGAATAAAGGGTTAATGAGAGGATATAACCAGGCATCGCTTCTTGCTGATTGGATTGCAAAAGAATTAAATAAAACTTTTTATTCAAATGCTCTTATAAGAACAAAATATACAAAACCTCAATTTAAACTAAAAAAACAACAAAGAGCAGAAAATTTAGAAAATATGTTCGCGATAAATAAAAAATATGTTGATAAAATAAAACATAAAAATATTTTATTGATAGACGACATAGCTACTACTTGTTCTACGGCGAATCAATGTTCCAAAGTTTTAAAAGAAAATAAGGCAAAACAAGTTATTGTTGTCACTCTCGCTCGTGCAAGTTATTAAATAAAAAAACATTTTCTTGACAAAAAAAGTATTTTAGATTATAATAAGAATGTAGTTGATATGTAAATTAATAACTTAATATTGAATGTTTTTGGATGTCCGAAAGGACACTCTTTTGGTAAAACAAAAAGGGTTTGCGCTCCAAAAACAGTCGTTATAAGATTTGTAAGAATAAATCAGAAGCTATGTTGATTTATTTTTATAATTTTATCTTTCGCCCTTTTATGGGCGAAAGGCAGCGGCTGTGTATGGTCTGGCGCAAACCACCTACACAGTCGCTTTTGTTTTTATCGAAAAAATCATTTCGGATATTCTAAAAAATAAATTTAAAATTTTAAGGGGGAAAATGAATGAAAATAAAAAAACTTAAAACAAATGGGTTCACTTTAGTAGAACTTGCTATAACTGTAGCTATTATTGTTATTTTGTCGTCAATTTCAGTCCCTATTTATAAAGATTATATAGGAAAATCAAAAATGGCAGAAGGCTATACTCTTCTTTCCAGTATTCGTAATGCTCAAATGGAATATTACAATGAATACGGACGCTTTTTATTTCAAAGATAAAAATAT
>JAFPUA010000056.1 GCA_017413305.1 Candidatus Ruminimicrobiellum caprinum | reverse complement strand
TGTAAAGTTTACTTATGATAAATTAATCTCTCCGGAAACAAGAACTCCTTTTTCATCAGATTATTTAGAAGTTAAAGAATTTAAAATTATTGATAAATATTCTTTTATTGTCAGATATTCTACACCTTTTGCTCCAATACTGGAAAGTTGGTGCATAGGTATAATTCCTAAACATCTTTTTGAAAATCAGGATATAAACACTTCACAATATAATAGAAATCCCGTAGGGACGGGGCCTTATATTTTTAAAAAGTGGGTAACAGACCAAAAAATAGTTTTGCAGGCAAATTCTGATTATTACGACGGTAAACCAAAAATAGAAAATTATTTGTTTAGGGTTATCCCTGATCAATCAGTGCAATTTCTTGAACTAAGAACGCAATCTTTAGATGAACTGTCTTTGCTTCCTGATCAATGGAACGCATATGACAGTTTTTTTGAAAAATATAATAAATTTCGGTATCCTTCGTTCGGTTTTACTTTTTTAGGTTTTAACTTAGAAAAAGAACCGTATAATAATATAAAATTCAGACGGGCAGTATCTTATGCAATAAACAAAAAAGATATTATTGACGGGGTAATGTTGGGAATGGCCAAACCTGCAGAAGGAATATATCCTCCGCAGTCTTGGGCATATAAAGAAATAAAACCATACGAATATTCTCCCGAAAAAGCTTTAGATATTTTACAACAGATCGGTTTTGAAAAAAGTATCGATGGTTATATGATGTATAAAAATAAAAATTTTGAAATTAATATTATTACCAATCAAGGTAACAAAGCAAGAGAGCTTACATGCCAGATAATTCAGGAACAATTGAAGAAAATTGGTATTAAAGTTAATGTGAGAATTTTGGAATGGAGCATATTTATTAACCAGTATGTAAACAAAAAGAATTTTGATGCATTGGTTTTAGGTTGGAATACTGCAGTAGATCCTGATCAATATTTGTTGTGGCACTCGTCGCAATCTAATCCCGGACAATATAATTTTATGTCCTACAGAAATAAAGAAGTTGACGCCCTTTTTATAAAGGCAAGAACAACTTTTGATAAAGAAAAAAGGAAAAAATATTATCACAAAATTCAGGATATTATGAGAGATGATCCGCCATGTATATTTCTATATTTTCCGGAGAATCTTATTTGCATAAATAAAAGAGTTGAAGGTGTGGAAGTTGCTCCTGCCGGAATAGGTTGGAACTTTCATAAATGGATGATTAGAGAATTGGAAGATTAGAATATTGGATGCAAATGAAAAAATTTTTGTCATTATTCATCATTTTTTCAATATTAATTTCTTCTTCGGGAACAATTGTTGCCGAAGATGTTTCTGTTTCCTCGGATACGGCAAAAACGGAATCTTTTTCTGAAGAAGACAGTTTAGATGAATCCACTTTAAATAATATTATCAACAGTTCGGATATGGATAGTCTTAAAGATGAACTTGATCAAAATGTTACAGATCTTGATTTAGAGGCAGACAAAATTCAGATTGTACAAAATACTGATGATGCTGATGAAGAAGTTGAAAACGAAAACGAAGAAGATTATGAGGTTGAAGATTATGATAATATTTTTGAAGATATGAATCTTTATGGTTCTTCTAATTTAAAAGGTAAAATTCTTAAATATTCGGATGTCGTTGCCGATAGTAATATAGAAGTTTCCTCAAAAACCGTAATTCCTGATGATAATGATTTAGGAACTTATTATATGTCAGGTGCCATAATAGAAAAAACTCAAAATCCTGAATATGATTTAAATATTCCTACAACTACTGCACTTGGTATGGCAGGAGACAGAGTTCTTGATAAGTTAAATATCGAAAAAACAACCGATACTGTTTCTCAAAAAGATATAACAAAACCTGCAACTACAAAATCATCGTCGCCGGATGTGTTGGATGAAACTTCTGCCATTTCAAAAAAATTAAAAAATTTACCGTTTAATTCTCAGTTAATTTTGTCCGGTAGAAAAACTATAGGTGTTAATTATTCCGGCGTTTTATATGTTGAGG
>JAFPUA010000055.1 GCA_017413305.1 Candidatus Ruminimicrobiellum caprinum | reverse complement strand
TGGGAAAGACAAAAGTGCTAGTGTAACTATTATCAAAAGCGTTACTACCATTTCTACCAATGTAAAACCTAATTTCTTTTTCTTAACTTTTAAGATTTTCATAGCATTTCTCCTTTTTTGTGTTTGGTTTTCGGAAATTACGGAAGGAGACTTTTTGGCAGGGTTATTTTACATAGCAAAAAAATAACGGCTGTGTTATCTTGTGAACTTTGAGAGACACAAAACAAACAGCCGCGATCTCACAACCCACGAAGGGTCGAGAAATACTCAGAATAATGAATGAGGTAATTAGTCTCAAAACACTATTCTTATTACGCCTGCTTTTGGATCTCAAAGTTCTTTTGTTTTCACAAAAGTCTGTCCTTTCGGACTTCCAAAAACATCATTATTAAGTTGATGTGATTATTATAGCACAGATAAGAATTTTTGTAAAGAGAAAAATAAATAAATTATGCCAATAGATGACAGGACATAGAAAAAACTGCAAAGTGTGAGACGAAGCGAAGGATTCGGCGACCGCGGTGTGCAAAAGTGGAAGCGTTAGCAGACGGCACATTAGGGAGCCGAATACAAAGCTGTAGTCCACAATTTGCCGTTTTTTCGCTATAAATGTAATTTGATTATAAATAGCAAAACTCCGACAGTAGGACTCGAACCTACAACCCTCCCGTTAACAGCGGGATGCTCTACCATTGAGCCATGTCGGAATCAATTACTTAAGGTTTAATATTTTACAGTATTTTAAAATAAAAATCAAGAAAAAAATTGCTTCTATTGAAGCTTATATATTTTCGTTCAAATTAATTTCGATATAAGTTTTGCTTTTTATATCCTCAAACCAATCATTAAGAACTTCATTAGCTTTAAGCTGTATTGCATATTCTTTGTTTAAATCCGGCATTTCTTTTTTCATTTCTTCTAACTCACTATCACTTACTGATGCCGATGATGCAATGAGAACTTTTAATTTATTCGCTGCGATTTGTTTTCTTCTGAAAGTTTCGTATTCTTTCGGGGAAAGCCTTAAATTATTTAAAAATTTATAGTAATAACGAACATCAAATTGTCCTTTATCATTTAAAAATAAAGGATATTTCTGAATATCGGAAGCAAGCTCCGTATCGGAAACGGTGATACCGTATTTCTTTGTTTGTTGCCAAATTATCTCGTCCTGCACCAAACCTCTGACTATATCTTTTTGAGTTTGTGTTTTTAAGTATTCGGTAAGTTCTAAACCTGACTGTCTCAACATATCAATAGAACTGTTATACAAACTGAAATAAAGTTTGTAAGGAATTTTAGCTTTGCCGACTACCGCAATTGTATTAATATCCATTTTCTTACCAAACATATAACTTCCGAATCCAACAAAAGTTCCGGCAAGAAAACCCAATATTGTTATTAAAAAAATTTTTACTTTATGTTTTCTTAAAAAATTCATCATTTTCTTCGTTCTTCCTTTCTTTTTTATTTCTCGCTATCTTCAGCCGGTTCAGGCATCGTGCTTTTCCCTCTGAATATTGCACCTTCATTTATATAAAGAATATTTGTATAAATATCTCCTATAACTTTAGCGGTAGCCAATAACTCTATCCCTTCGTCTGCAGTGATATTTCCGTTAACTTTGCCGGAAACAACGATATATTTTGTATTAATATTTCCATCTATCTCAGCAGCTTCTCCTATTACAACACTTTCAGATTTTTCAATATCTCCTACAAGTTTACCGTCAACTCTGATACTCTTTTCCGTAGAAATATTGCCTGTAAAAATTGTATCTGCGCCTATCCAAGTTTGTATTGCATCTAACTTTTTATTTTTCATATTAGTCCTTTATATAATTTTTAGTCTAGATAACTATTCAAATATTTCATCGGGTTAATCGGTTTTCTGTTCAGCTGCAATTCATAATGAACATGCGGGCCGGTAGAACGCCCTGTACTTCCCATCTTTGCAATTTCTTGTCCTTTAGCAACAAAATCTCCTTTTTTTACCAAAGACTTTGCAAGGTGGGCATAAACTGTTCTGTACTTATGTCCGTGTTCTATCGCAATAACATTGCCGTATCCTGCCTGCCATCCCGAAAATGCAACTACACCGTCGGCAGTTGCTACCACAGGAGTGCCCTTTTTATTTGCAATATCTATAGCAGGATGAAAAAATTTGTGATTGAATATCGGATGAACTCTCACACCATAAGGAGAAGAAATAATTCCTTTCGCCGGCCATATGGACGGCGTATATCTAAAAAGTTCTCTCTGTTTAGAAATATGGTTTATTACTTCCGAATAGCTTTTCATTGATGCTTTATATTCTTCCAAAAGTTCGAAAGATTGGTTGGCAATACTTTGATAATCAATATCATTCATTTTACCGGAAAGAATCATCGATAATGCACTTGATTCCACCGGTGTAGGGCCACCTGAACCTAACCCAAAACCATTTTCAATTATTATTCTCTTGGAATCCATCGCAAGTAAAGAACGAATATGATCATCGTTTTGTTTTACCTGAGATAAAATTTCTTTTGATTTTTTTATTTGATCCGCAAAGAAAAGCATTCTCATCTTCATTATTTTGTTATCTGCTTTTATCATAACATAGTCTATATGCTTG
>JAFPUA010000054.1 GCA_017413305.1 Candidatus Ruminimicrobiellum caprinum | reverse complement strand
GGAAATTTTAAGTGGGTTTTTGAAAAAGGTTATAAGGTTGCATATAAACCATTCATAGATGTAATGTCAAAACATAAGTCAATCAAATGGAATCTTCATTCCAGCGGTATGTTGTGGGAATTTATGGCACAAAATCATCCTGCATATATTAAGACTATAAAGAAAATGGTTTCTTCAGGGAAAGTGGAATTAATTTCCGGAGGATACTATGAACCAATTCTATCTGTTATTCCCTCTGTTGATCGGTATGGACAAATTAGACAGTTGTCGAACTTTATAAAAAATACATTTGATTATGAACCTCAAGGGGCATGGGTTGCCGAGAGAGTTTGGGAACCGTCACTGGTTAAAGATTTTGCAAATGCGGGAATAAAATATACTATTTTAGATGATGTTCATTTTATGGCATCGGGTTTGAAAGAAAATGATTTAAAAGGTTATTATGTTACGGAAGATGAGGGGAAAATATTAAATGTGTTTCCTATAAGTCAAAGATTAAGATATTTGATTCCTTTCCAGAATGTTGAAGTTTGTATAGATTATTTCAAACAACTTGCAAATGAGGATAAAGATATAGTTGTTGTTATGGCTGACGACGGTGAAAAGTTTGGTATGTGGCCGGGTACTGATAAACATGTTTACGAAAACGGCTGGTTGGATAAATTTTTAACTGCTTTGGAAGAAAATTCAGATATAGTCGAGACGGCAACTTTTTCGCAAGTTTTGAAAGAAAATAAACCTTCCGGAAGAATTTATTTACAGACAAATTCCTATTTTGAAATGTCGGAATGGTCTCTTCCGTCTTCTGTTCAAAGTGATTTTGATAATTTTGTGAGAGCAAACGAGTTTAAGCCCGAATTTAAACCTTTTATACGAGGTGGTTTTTGGAGAAATTTTTTAAGTAAATACGACGAAGTTAACAATATGCATAAAAAAATGATAAGAGTAAGTAAAAAACTTCAGGATAAAAAAGTTGATGTTTCTTCTGATATACAAAAAGAACTTTATTCCGGGCAGTGTAATTGTGCGTATTGGCACGGAGTTTTCGGAGGATTATATCTTCCGCATTTAAGAAATGCAATATATGAACATCTTTTAAAAGCAGAAAATTTATACAATAAAAAGTTTAGCTCCGAGAATGATTGGATAGAAACAGATTTTGATTGTGATAATACGAATGAATTTTTGTACGAGAGTGAAAATCAAAATATTTATGTTGATGCCGAGAATGGTGGGAGTATTTTTGAGTTTGATATTTTACGGAAAAATTATAATTTATCAAATGTTCTTACAAGGCGTTACGAGGGATATCATAAAAAATTGAAGGAAGCTATAGAAAATAATAAAGTTGTAGATTCTAAAGAGTTTACTTCTATTCATACGGATGCTGTTAAAGTAAAAGAATTGGGTCTTGAGAAACATCTCGTTTATGACTGGTACAGAAAAACTTCTTTACTTGATCATTTTTTCAGCAATGATACTGCGTATGAACAGCTTTATGGTGTACATTTTAGGGAGCAGGGAGATTTTATTTTAGGCGTTTATAATGCAAAAATTATTAATGACGGAATACAGCTGTCTCGTCAAGGTCATGTTTGGTATAATAACGAACATTTACCTGTGGAAGTGATAAAAACAATAAAACCGTTAAATGCTGAGGGATATACAGTTGAGTATAAAGTGAAAAATCTTTCAGATGCTAATATGACATTTTCCTTTGGAGTTGAGCAAGTTTTTGCTTTCTCTGAGAGAACTGCTGCAGATGAGGTAGAAATAAAAAATAAAAAAATTTGGAAACGCAAAGATAAAAATCTAAAACTTGAAACTATTGTTACAAGTTCGCTAAACTGTGATTATTGGGTATGTCCGATAGAGACGGTTTCTACATCGGATAGCGGTTATGAAAAAACTTATCAGGGGACAACAGTAGTGAATGTCTATAAATTTAGTTTGAATAAAGACGAAGAATTTAAGTTTAAAATTAAAACGGAAATTAGAGGATAAATATTTGGAACAGTTAATTGCTTTTTCTCTTATAGGTGCAATTTTAAGCGCAGATATAACAATGTTTGGGCAATTTATGATTTCTCGTCCGATATTTTGCGGACCGTTGTTTGGTTATTTTCTCGGTGATATCCATACAGGGTTGTGGTTAGGAATGATAGTAGAAATGTTGTGGATAAATGAAATTCCCATGGGGGTAGCTGTTCCTGTAGATTTGACTTTTATGACCAGCATTTCGGTTATTTGGGCTTGTCACTTTTTTAGAGGTTCTCAGGAAGCTGCAATTTTAGCTTTAGCATTTG
>JAFPUA010000006.1 GCA_017413305.1 Candidatus Ruminimicrobiellum caprinum | reverse complement strand
TTAATTTATTTTTTGTTTATATATTGTACTTAACATAATATAACTTATCGGAACCTGTTTTTTTGCAAAATTTGGCAAAAATTGGCAAAAATTGGCAAAAATTTTTATCAAAAAATTTTTTCAAAAAAACAGGTAATAAAAATTTTTTAATTTTAACCCTAAAAGATTTTTTACAAAAAAGCCTTATAAGCAAAAATTTTTTTGACTAAATGATAAAATAATTATATAATCTTACAATCAGTTAAAAAAACAAACAACAAAGGATTATTAATTATGAATTTATCAAAAAAAGTTTTTTTCTACCTTTTAGTGTTAGTAAGTTTTGTTATTTCTACCCCAAAAGACCTGAAAGCTGATGAATTTTCTACAGAAGAACAGAATAATAGTATATTTTTAGCCATAAAACAAGGCAATATAGACCAAGTAAAAGATTTAGCCAGAAATAAGACTAATATTAATACACAAACATCTTTAGGAAACACGCCTCTTATATATTCTACTCTACTCGGAAACGAACAAATAACAGAATTTCTTTTGAATAAAAAATCCAATCCGAATATTCAAAACAAAAATGGCAACACAGCTCTGATGTACGCTGCAAAAAATAACAATTTAAATATAATAAAAAATTTAATTAATAAAAAAGCAGATTTCAACATCGAAAACAACGATAAAATGTCTGCATTTTTTCTTGCTGCACGACAAGGGAACAAAGAAATTGTTGAATATTTAGCCTCTTTTGGAGCAAACCCAAATAGCACAAACATTAAAGGAATTTCCCCTTTTATAGCTTGTGCTTGTGTCGGAAATTTAGATACATTAAAATATCTCGTCGAAGAACTTCATATTGACATAAATTCTAAAGACAACAACATGAATAATGCTCTAATGGCTGCTGTTTCATCATGTATATACACGGATATTTTAAACGATGTTATATGCGACATAAAAATAAAATATTTTGAAGACAGTCAGTACTATGATTATATCAAAAATTTAAAAGATAATACGACGGGAATTGCAGAATATTTAATAGATAACGGAATAAGAATAAATGACACTAATTACGACGGATACAATGCCTTTATGATAGCTGTTATTGAAAATGATATAGATACTGCAGAATATTTGGCAAACAAAGGCGCCAATATAAAGCAAAAAAACAAGGATGGAAAAAATGCTCTTATTCTTGCAACAGAAGAGGCAAATTTAAATACTATTTCTTTTTTAACTGAACTTGATAAAGAAATAATAAATTCCACAAATTCCGACGGAAAAACAGCTCTTATACTGGCAATAGAAGCAGGAAATTTTGATATTATAAATCTTTTATTAACAAAGTATATAGATGTTAATATCGTAGACAATGACGATAAAAGTGCATTAATGTATGCAACAAAAGCAGGTTATATTAAGGTACTCGCAGATATGATAAGGGAACATCATGCAGATATAAATGCTGCAGATAAAGCCGGAAACACTTCTCTTATGTATGCTGCAGAAACAGGAAATATTGAAGTTGTAAAGACTTTAATTAGACTAAAAGCAGATACTACTCTAAAAAACAATGAAGGGTTAACTGCTTATGAAATTGCAAAAAAATATTCCGACAACGATCACAAAGATGTTGCAAAATTTTTATCCACCAGAACTCCTCAAAAAAATATGAAATAAGGATTTTAAATTAATTTTGTTAGTATATCTTGAGCATTTGCGTCGTCGATATTTATGATTTGAATATCTTGTTGGCGAGAAAACCAAGTAATCTGTCTCTTGGCATAATGACGGGTATCTTGAGAAAAGATTTTTAATAATTCTTCTCTATTTAATTCATTGT
The DNA here is from genome assembly GCA_017413305.1 of Candidatus Ruminimicrobiellum caprinum. Taxonomy (GTDB): domain Bacteria; phylum Elusimicrobiota; class Endomicrobiia; order Endomicrobiales; family Endomicrobiaceae; genus Ruminimicrobiellum; species Ruminimicrobiellum caprinum. The sequence continues at coordinate 144 of JAFPUA010000006.1, read as the reverse complement.
TAAAATATTTTACTATATGTTTATATCCTACACCTGTAAGGCCGTAACAATTCTTATCGTATCCCATGTTCAACACATATTTTACTTCATCAAGCATTCCACCGTTTATCATATCTTCGCATCGTTTATTAATTCTTGAATATA
>JAFPUA010000053.1 GCA_017413305.1 Candidatus Ruminimicrobiellum caprinum | reverse complement strand
TGCATAATTATATGCACGGAACAACAAAAGGAAAACACAAACAAGTATTCCCAAAGCTAAAACTCTTAAAAAAGTTTTTTTCACAAACTTTATTAACTTAGGAAACACGCTTTCACCGCTGCGTCCTCTTCTATATGTAGCGGCAAAAGAAAAATTTTTAACATAAGTTCTTTTGCTTTTATATTTTTTGGGTAAAATTTTTTTTCTAACCATTTTTATTTTAATTATTCTTTGCCGATTTTAAAATTTCCAGCACTAACTCTTCAAAGCTCATACCCATATGCTTTGCAGCATCGGGGAACAAAGAAGTTTTAGTCATACCCGGCAAAGTATTCAATTCCAAAACATATATTTTATTATTTTTATCGACTATCATATCTACTCTGCAAGTTCCGTTACAACGAAACTCTTCGTAAACTTTTAATGCTATATTCTGTATTCTTTTTAAAACGGTTTTAGGCAACCTTGCAGGAATAATATGTGTAGATTGCCCGACAGTATATTTAGATTTAAAATCGTAAAATTTCCCTTTAGGCACTATTTCTATTACAGGCAAAGGATTACCGTTTAACACACCTGCAGTAACTTCTATACCTTTAACATATTTTTCTACCAACACTCTATCTTCGTAAGAAAATGCCAATTTTACAGCTTTTTCAAATTCTTTTTTATTCTTCACTATAGATATCCCTATTGCAGAACCTTGTGATGCAGGTTTTACAACAACAGGAAATTCTATTTCTTCAAAAGGTTTTAATTTTTCTATTATTGTCCATTTTGCGGTAGGAATTTTTGCATATTCGAACATCTTTTTTGATATTATCTTATCTATACTCGCAGCACTTGAAAATACTCCGCAACCCGTATACGGTATTTTCATCACTTCAAGCAAACCCTGAATTGTTCCATCTTCCCCAGGTGTTCCGTGCAGAATAATATAGGCAACATCTATTTTTTCTTTTTTTATTTTTTCGGCAACATTTTTATTAACATCAATTAAAACAACCTTAAAACCGAGTTTTTTTATTGCTGCATAAACTGCTTTTCCTGACATTAAAGAGATTTCTCTTTCGGAAGATGTTCCGCCACACAATACACCGATTTTTTTATTTTTCAAATTTATCATTTTATTATCCGTATTTCCGGTCTAAGTTCTATATTATATTTTTCAAAAACTTTTTTCTTAACAAATTCTATCAACGCCGACATATCTTTTGCCGTACCGTTACTTTTATTTATAAAAAAATTTGCGTGTTTAGACGATACTTTTATCTCGCCGATATTATAATTTTTTAAATTCAAACTGTCTATTAATCTGCCTGCAGAATCGCCTGCAGGATTTTTAAACACACAACCTGCACTTTTAACACCTTGCGGTTGAGTATTTTTTCTCTTTTCAAGTTCTTGTGAAATTACATTTAAGATACCATTTTTATCAGTTTTTTTCAACTTAAAAAAAGCTCTTGTTATTACACAGTTTTCAAGTCCGCTCTTTCTGTATTAAAAATTTATATTTTTTCTCTTTAAAATTTTCTTATTTCCGTTGAAATCTATAATTTCTATATTTATCAGATTATCGGATATAGAATATTCTTTCACGCCTGCATTACCGAATATTGCTCCGCCTACGGTTCCCGGAATTCCGGCAAGATGTTCAAATCCGCTTAGCCCTCGTTCAGCTGTTTGTCTTACGACATCCGGCAAACTTGTCGCTGCAGAAACAGATATAATCTCTGCGTCATTTGTTAACTGTTCACTACTCATTGCTAATTTTATTACTATTCCCCTAAAACCATCGTCAGCAAAAAGTATATTCGAACCGCCACCAAGAACAAAAAAAGAAATTTTGTTCTTGCTTACAAACTTCAACAGAGAAATCAATTTTTCTTCCGTATCAACTTCAACGAAAAAATCGGCAGCACCACCGATACCAAGTGTGGTATGTTTTGATAACGGCTCATTAATTTTATATTTATAATTTCCGGATGATAAAAAATTTTCTGTATCTGCACTCATAATTTAAACATTATTTATTATGATGTTATTTATTTTTCTAACATTAACCACTTTAAAACATTAATATGTTCTATCCCATTATAGTTACCATTATTATAATCTCTTGAAAGTATAAATTTGGGATAATTATCTTTAAGCATCTGTAATGGTTTCAATTCTCTTTCTAATATTTTCTCATCTCGAACTGTTTGAGCAACTTGATAATATTCTATCAAACCTCCGGGTTTCTTTGCAACAAAATCTATTTCATTGTCGCCAATTTTCCCAATTTCAACTTCATAACCTCTTCTTTTTAACTCCAAAAAAACAATATTTTCTAAAATATGTCCGCTATCTTTAAGTAAATTTTCACCTAGAAGAAAATATCTTAGTCCTGTATCTGCTGCATAATATTTCGAATTACTTCTTAATCTCGCTTTTCCCTTTAAATAATTAGGGGATACTTT
>JAFPUA010000005.1 GCA_017413305.1 Candidatus Ruminimicrobiellum caprinum | reverse complement strand
GCAGATTTTAAAGAAGCTTCCTCAGGCATAGAAGGTTTTGAAAGTATTGATTTTCATCCTGTTATGTATTTCGGTATAGAAGATTTAATACAGACATTGAACAACGAAGATTATATAAAAGATGAGATAGATGTTTTAAGTTTTATCGCCAAAAGAATCGGCCTTGATTTAATACATATTAAGCCTTCGGCAGCACGAAATCTCTGTGTAATGCATACTATTCCGACAAATAAAAAATCTTCCGGAGATATGAAAAAGGATATAATTTCCGGTCTTGAAATGTTACTTGAATATAATCCGAACCTTTTAGAATATGAAAAATTCCTTGCAAGAATAAAAAACAATGTTTCCTGTTTAGACGAAATTTTGGTCCATAAGAAAAAGAAAAAATGACAATACAATTTACGACGGAAGTAATAATAGGAATAGTTTTAATTGCAATAAATGTTCCCGTAGGTTGGCTTGGAGCAGCTCTTTTCGGATATTACGGACAAAAAACAGGCAAGAAAATTTTCTATTATTTATCGGCTTTAGTGTATGCTCTTTCGTGGGGGATTTTAGCTTTAGGTGTTTATCTGTGCGGGAAAGATTATGCCAAGTATATAATAGATAATTATGTTGTAAAATATATAATTCCGTCGGTAGCAATAATTCTGCTTGCAATAATTGTTTTAATGATAGTTTACAGGAAAAAGATTTTTAAAAACAAAGGAAATTCCGTTGACTAAAAAATTTATAAGTATCATAACATTATGCTTGATGTTTCCGTCACTTGCTTTCTGCGAGAAAGATGAGTTTCTTGAAGAATGTTTGAAGCTTGCGCAGGCAAGAGATCAGAAAATAGCCGTTGCAGCCGAGCAGGTAGAGCTTGCTCAGTTGAGAGTTACGGGAGCTATTCGTAATTATTTCCCTCAAGTGGTTTTACAAAGTGAAACCTCTAAAGGTAAAACTGCACTTGCCGCATCGGGAAGCATAGACAGTGAAGAAGAATATAAATCTGAAAGTGTCGGAGTAAAAGCAGTCCTTCCTATCTATCAGGGCGGCGGAACAAAAGCTACATTGAAGTATAATCAGTTGATGAAAGATGCTGCAAATTTTAACTATACAAAAACAAGAGAAGAACTTTATGCAAAAGTAAAAAATGCGTACTATGAATATCTTACTTTGAAAATGGAATTTTTAGCGTTAAGTAAAGCGTTTGAAGAAGTTGAAACTCTCTTTTCTAAAACTCAAATAGAGTATAAAGCAAAAGCTATCTCCGAACTTGATTTAGCGGAATCTGAAAATTTTAGAGATAAAGTTGAAAATCTTTTAATGTCGTCAAAAATTAATCTTGAATATGCCACCAAAAAACTTGCCGAAATTGTTGGCGTTCCTACACTTGAAGAGATTCCCGGAACTGTTTCCGAAGAGCTTCCTACAGACGCTTTTGAGATAGCGTTTAATCTTCAGGATTGTATAAGTTTTGTACAATCAAACAATTTAGATGTTCAGTCAGCAAGATTACAGTTGGAAATGGCAGATGAAAAAATAAAAATTAATAGAGCAAAAATTTTACCTAAACTTTCTGCAGAAGGTTTTTACGGTAAAGCCGGTGAAGCTTTTGTTACAGAACCTTTACAGTTGACAACATCATGGTCATTAGCGGCGAAACTTTCTTGGGGATTGTGGGGAAATACTTTGGGGGCATCCTATAGCATGGATAGAACAGATCCTACATCTATAGTTGATGCCAGTAAAAGAGTGGAAACGGATGTTTTCTCCGTACAATTATCAATATTGGACGATATTCAGTATTTCGTTGATGCAAAAGAAAGTACTGTATCGAAAAGGCAATTAAATGCAGATTTGGTTGATTTGCTGAGAGATGCAAGAATGGCTGTAGAAAAAGCATATAACGAATATGTAATATCTTTAAGCAGTGCAAGGGTTTACAGAAACGAGCTTAAAGTAAAAGAAAGAAAACTTGAACTGATGAAAAAAAGAAATGATTTGTACGAAGTTCAGACGGTAGAACTGATGGAACAGTCTTGGAACTATGCTGAAGCTATTTCATCGTTTACAAGAGCATTGTTTTCCAATATTTCCTCTATTGTTGAGTTGGAAAGACTTACTTTAATGACTTTAAGATAAAAATATAAAAATAAGCCAAAAGGAGAAAAACCTTGAACCTAAAATTTTTATACTATAAAATGATAGAAAATATCTTATACAGATATAACCAGCTTTCACAAAAATATCCTAAATTCAAAAAATATTGTTTGTATACATTGCTTGTGCTGATAGTTTTGGCTATAGGTCTTACAGTTTATTTCTTGCGTTTTGCAAAAAATAAAGTTGTTGAAGAAAAACAGGATATGATAACGGTAAAAGTGAAAAAAGCTGCAATTGAAGACTATAGAGATACTTATACGGTTATGGGTACCATAAAAGGTGCTGTTGAAAACGAAATGAGGTTTGAACTTGACGGACAGTTGGCATCTTTTAATTATAAAGAAGGTGATATGATAGAGAAAGGTAAAGTTATCTGTTCTCTTGATCCTAAAGATGCCATGACGAAAGCCGAATATGCAAAGAGCAAATACAGAAGCGAAGTTTCCGCATATAATTCTTCGATGGAAAGATATAATGTTTATGAAGAACTTTTCAGAATGAAAGCTCTTTCTGAGAGTAAATTATATGAAGCAAAATATGAAATTGAATCTGCGAGGTCTAAAGTAAAAGCTGCTCTTTCCGAGCTTGAACTTTCTCAGTCTAATTTGGCAAAGACTAACCTTATAGCACCTGCAGATGGCATTTTAGCACAAATAATAATAAAACCGGGAGACTATATAACACCTCAAGATGTGGTAGCTAACTTCATCAGTGATAAAGGGATGAATTTTGAAGTTGATATTCCGGAAAAAGATGTGCATAAATTAGCAGTAGGGCAAGTTGTAACGATAAACTGCGATTCTTATCATGGTAAAGAGTTTATCGGAACAGTTGCAGAAATTGCACCTACCGTTAAGGAAAGAACAAGAACATCCACTATAAAAATTAATGTTGATAATAATGAAGGTTTGTTGAGATCGGGTATGTTCGGAAGAGGAGTAATTCTTCTTAAAGAACTTAAAAATGTTATGCTTGTACCTAATGACAGTATAGTTTCTTTAAATGAAAATGCTTTTCTTGTTCCTGTAGTCAGCCCTGATTTTAGAACACCGGGTGAAGGAACAGTTATGATGAGACCTTGTCAACTTGGTGAAAAGTTGCTTGATAAAACAGTTATATCAAATGGTATAAATATAGGTGAACTTGTAGTTATTGAAACACAAGGACAACTTTCCGATGGTATGAAAGTAAAATTTCTTGAATCTATAGAAGACACTGTAGCGAAATAAAATCGCTTTGCGATTTTGGAGGATTAGAAGAATAGAAGATTAGAAGATTAGAAGAAAGTTGTTGCCGATCTTCCAATCATCCAATCATCCAATCTTCTGCTTTTAATATGATTTCATTTGGAATAAGAAAACCGATAACAACTTTAATGCTTGTTATTGCCATCATAATGTTTTCTGCCATTACCACATTCAGAATCCCCGTAGAATTAAATCCCAGTACACAAACAGGTTTAGTGAGTGTTATTACTCGTCTCAGAGGCGGAGTCGCCGCATCTGAGGTAGAAAAATATGTTACTAAGCCGTTAGAAGAAGTTTTTTCCGAAATTAACGGATTAAAGGAAATGATTTCTTCTTCAAAAGAGTCCGAATCCAATATTATGATGACCTTTCATCATAATGTTAATACGGATTTTGTTGTTATTGATATAAGAGAAAAAATTGCAATGATAAAAAACAATCTTCCTAAAGAGAGTGAAAAACCTATCATTGCAAAGTTTGAACAGT
>JAFPUA010000052.1 GCA_017413305.1 Candidatus Ruminimicrobiellum caprinum | reverse complement strand
TTAACGATGACCCATTATTTAAGAAAAACGACAAAATAAAAATTTTCGAAATAAATTCAAAAATACCAAATGATCCTTTATGGTATAATCCGGAATCTAATATAAAGTACCCTCTATTAGTAAATGAAGTAAAAAGTTTATTTTTAGAATTATTTAAGGATAATAATATTATTTCTTTTAGGGAAGCCCATGACAAAGATTATAATGTTGTCAGAAAGAAAGTAAGAATATTGGGCATTATATCAAATATAGACCTAATATCCATAGACAGTGTGCTTGGCCTTTTTACAAAAAATCCAAAAACTTTAGATTTTATTTTAAAATATGATCTACATTTTATCTTTTTCTATATTATTTTTATATCTATTGTAGCAGTTGCAGTATATATTTTCTTTAAGAAAACCTTAGTAAAAAAATATTATTTAGAGCACAAATTATTAAATGACAAATATCAGGATTTATTAAAACATTTGGAAGAAGAAAATGATTTTAATTCAAAGATAACAAAACTTGAAGAAGAAATAAAAACCTCATTCAAAAATTTTGAAAAATTCACACAGGATTCAGTTATAATAAAATATATTGCTACCGGAGAATTTTTATACAATAAGTATAAAAATACTCATGCTATGGAATCATCGGCAATAGCCAACTGTTATGTAAAAGCTTTCGAAAGAATTGTTATGGTAGGTGCGTTCGGTATGGAAGAATTTGATAAACAGGACGACACAAAAGTTCCTGACGAAGAACAAAACATTAAAAACAGATTAGACCCTAAGAAAATATTAGATAACGGAATAAGGGAAGTAAGAGAGAAAGCTAAATTAAGTAACAAAGAATATAAAAGTTTACAGAAGTGTAAAAGTATAAGAAATAAAGTTGCTCACTTAAAGCCGGTTTCTATGGAAGAAGTTATTTCTATAAGAAAAACTCTTCTTGGGGAAGATTCTTATACAAACGGGATTTTGGCTAAATTGGCACCATATTTATAATTAATTATAAATTAGTAATGAGAATTTAGCAATCAACGACAAATATTTTTTTAATTATTATTTTTATACTAAAATTGATAATTTCTAATTGTATTTCTTAAGCCAGTCAAGTATCGAAGGAACATTCAATTCTTTAAAATATATATCGTGATGATTTACTCCTTCCATAACAACCAAATTTTTGTCACTGACAGGCGCAAGTTCCGCTAATGCAAAGGAATGAGCACAATCAATTAATTTATCGTCTAAGCCGTGTATAATCAAAATAGGACATTTTATATTTTTAATATATTCATCAGAAGGATACTTATCTTTTAACACAAAATACGCCCATGGAACAGGATATTCTCTTATTTCCCTATATAACGAAGCAAATGGCGCCGTCAAAATAATTCCGTCAGGATTTACATATTGTGTAAGACCCATAGCAAACGCACAACCAAACGAATAGCCGTAGAGAACGATTTTCTTTCCCGTCTTAGTTTTATAAAAATTATACAAAGACGCGGCATCCAAAAAAGCTATATCTTGAGATATCTTGCCCTTTGTATTACCGAAACCTCTGTATTCAACCATAGCTATGGAATAACCTGCTTTTGTTATTTCTTTCATTGCAGGAGCAAACCTTGCTATTTGTCCCGTATTTCCATGAAAAAATAAAATTAAAGGTTTATCTTTATCTCCTTCAAAATACCAAGACATTAGCGGCGTCCCGTCATAAGCGGAAACAACAATTTCTTTAAATATTCCGTCACCGGATTTTCCCGGTTTTATATATTTACCTCCGGGAGAAAACAAAAAATAATTTTGAAAAAAATAAAGTATTCCAAAATATAAAACATAAATTAATACTACTGCTGATACAATTCTAAATATTTTCTTTTTCATAGTGATAAGTATTATAGCAAATCAAAAAAAACAAAGCAATTTTTTACTTTATATTTTTTTTTATTTT
>JAFPUA010000051.1 GCA_017413305.1 Candidatus Ruminimicrobiellum caprinum | reverse complement strand
TATTATATTATTCCGTGAGCTAACATAGCTGTTGCAACTTTCTTAAATCCAGCAATGTTTGCACCGTTAACCAAGTTGCCCGGTGTACCATATTCTTCGGCAGCTTCTTTAGCATTTTTATGAATATTGATCATAATCTGATGAAGCTTATTATCAACTTCTTCAAATGTCCAAGAAAGTCTCTGAGAGTTCTGAGCCATTTCAAGACCTGATGTTGCTACACCACCTGCATTAGATGCTTTACCAGGAGCATAAGCAATTTTTGCAGCGATAAATGCTTCTACTGCTTCAGGAGTGGAAGGCATATTTGCACCTTCTACAACTGCAATTACACCATTTTTCAAAAGTGTCTTTGCAGCTTCACCGTCAAGCTCGTTCTGTGTTGCACAAGGAAGAGCTATATCACATTTTATTGTCCAGATACCTTTACAACCTTCTGTATAAACTGCGCCTTTCTTTAAGTTTGCATATTCTTTAATTCTCTTTCTTTCAACTTCTTTTAACTGTTTAACGATAGACAAATCTATGCCGTCTTTATCATAAATATATCCGTTAGAATCAGACATTGCAACAACTTTTGCTCCTAAACTTTGAGCTTTTTCTACTGCATATATTGCAACGTTTCCTGAACCTGAAACAACAACTGTTTTACCTTCAAAAGATGTTCCTCTATCTTTCAACATTTCATTACAGAAATAAACCACACCGTAACCAGTTGCCTGAGTTCTTGCTAAAGATCCACCGTATGTTAAACCTTTACCTGTTAAAACTCCATGGAAAACGTTTCTGATTCTTTTATACTGACCAAACATATAACCAATTTCTCTTGCACCTGTTCCGATATCTCCTGCAGGAACATCTGTATCTGCATCGATATATTTGCAAAGTTCTGTCATAAAGCTCTGGCAGAATCTCATAACTTCGTTATCTGATTTACCTTTAGGATCGAAATCAGAACCACCTTTTCCTCCACCCATCATCAAACCTGTTAATGAGTTTTTGAAAATCTGTTCAAAACCTAAAAATTTGATTGTACTTAAATTTACTGAAGGGTGAAGTCTCAATCCTCCTTTGTAAGGTCCGAGAGCTGAATTAAACTGTACTCTGAAACCTCTATTTACATGACAAACACCTTTATCATCCTGCCAAGGAACTCTGAAAAGAATTTGTCTTTCAGGTTCAACTATTCTTTCAAGAATACTTGCATCCTGATATTCTTTGTGTCTTTCAATTACAGGGCTGATTGATTCCAAAACTTCTTTTACTGCTTGCAAGAACAAAGCTTCTCCCTGATTTCTTTGTTCTACTTCTTTCAACACTTTTTCTACATAAGCGTTCATTTTGTTGCTCCTTATATAATTTGTTTTTTCTCACAAAAAACTGAATAATTCATTAATGCTTCCTTTGTGAAAGCAACCTTGCTTTCTTTGAATTATTCAGTGTTCTATTAAAATCTTAAGTTTTATTGGGAGATATTTTACATCTTTATGATTTTATTTGTCAATAAAAAAATATGTGCTATTTTTATATTGTAAAAACTTTTGGAAAATTGTATACTAATTGGAGATATTTAATATTGCAGAGGTGGTGGAACGGCAGACACGCAGGTCTCAGAAGCCTGTCCGTGTATAGCGGGTGCGAGTTCAAATCTCGTCCTCTGCACCAGAACGGCAATTTTTATTTAATTGTTAATTAAGAACGGTAACAGTTTCGTGTTCCATGTGGTAGTATCTCTGGTTTCAAGTATCTTTAATACTCGTCCTGTTTCTACATGAGAAACTCCAAAAATCAAGTCGGAATATTTCAATTTTAAAACATATCCGTTATCTTTTTTTTCAACAGATTGAACTTCGGCAGGAATAGGTATCATTGTTTGCTCTTTTTTAGCACCTATTAAATGACCTATATAATGAGCTATGTCTCTGGTATCAATAATTTTGGCAAGAACTTTGTCCCCGACAACAACATCTTCTACTTTTTTACCGGCAGAATCTTCAAAAACTATAGCTTCCAATTCTATTAAAGAAGAGGAATCCGTCACAGAAGATTCTTTTGGTATCTCTTCAGGAAAATAGTCAGGAAGTTTTCTGAACTCTCTTAAAGTAAGTTCCTGCGCGACTATTTCCACATTAACATCACTATCGGAAAAAAATGTTTCAATAACGGTTTTCACATCTTGCGCGTTAAGAATTTTGTTATCTTTCAAATTAACATTTACAAACTCTTTAAGTTTGGTATCTATAGTTTTTGTATAGTTTTCTATAACACCATTTAACAAACGACAAGAATAAATTTCTTTTTCAAAAGAAAACCAGTCAACTTTTATATCCTGTTCGTAAATCACCGGGTTATAACTCATAACTGTACTAAACTTTAGAAGATCAAGATTTTTATTATTTGTTATTATATGAATAAGCCCGAAGATATTTTCGTTTTTTATACTTATTTTAGCTTTATACGCGGTAATATATTTAAGCATTGCACCAACAAAGGCAATTGCTTTATTGAAATTTCCGCCCATAAAATCAAGCGCCATTTTTGCTTCGGCTTCTTCACAACCGGTATCATCCATTAATGCTTTTATTTTTTCGGTAATATTAGTTTCGTTCATTTCAGCTCCTGGGATGTGCAGCATCGTAAACTTTTCTTAATGTTTCTAAAGTTACATGCGTATATATCTGTGTAGTTGACAAATTTTTATGTCCTAACATTTGTTGTACGCTTCTTATATCACAGCCTCTGTCCAACAGATGTGTTGCAAATGTGTGTCTTATCGTGTGTGGAGACACTTTCTTTTTCAATCCGGCTTTAACAAACCAATTGTGAAGCATCTTTCTTGCGCCACGCTGTGTAAGCCTTTTACCGTTTTTATTTATAAACACAGGCGAGTTCGGCATAAAAGAAAAACCTTTCTCTCTTTCTGCATTCATATATTTTCTTATTGCGGATAAACATCTGTCACCGACGGGTGCAAACCTTTCTTTAGCCCCTTTACCGAACACTTTTACATAACCGGATATAAAATCAATATCTTTTTCATTGATATTTATCATTTCTTCTATTCTTATACCGGAAGAATATAAAAGTTCCAACATTGCCTTATCTCTTAAATCGATATCCGACATATCAAATAAGTTCAATATTTCCTGTTCCGTAAGAAAAACCGGTATTCTTTTATCCTTTTTGGGGGTTGCCATCGATATGGTAGGGTTTGCTTTTATTACATCTGTTATTACAAGAAACTTATAAAAAGATTTTAAAACGGCAAGTTTTCGTATTATGGAAGATTTTTTTAAATTTTTATTGTACAAATTTGCAAGATAGTCACGAATTATATTTTTGTCACAGTTTGCAAGATCAATATTTTTTGTATTTTTAACAAACTCTGCAAATTCATACATATCAACACTATAGGCCTTTGCCGTGTTGGCAGAATAGTTCAGCTCGGCAACTAAATATCTGACAAAGCGTTCTATATCTTTTATTTCGATATGTTCCTGCTGTTGAGTGTTTTCAGCCTCATTTTCTTGCATAAATCAGTTCTTTTCTATAAAGAAAATTTATAACCCATATTGATTTTTAAACTATACAAAAAACCTCTGGTATATCCGGCATCATTATTTGTAATAACCCAGTTGGCAAGAGTATAAAGAACTTCTACTATAAACCAATTCGATTCTATTCCGATACCGCCGCCAAGACAAATACCTGCCAAATTTTTAGCATCAATATAATCAATATCAGCTAAACTTAACCCGGCCTGTCCGAGCAAATATATACTATCTATCTCTTTATCTTCAAAAGTAAGCCATTGATATTTTAATGCAAAATAAACATTGTTCATCGACATTTTCTGTCCGGAATTCTCAATATCAGTTTTAAATAAATGTTCATAACCTAACCCAAGTGCAGTTTTTTCCCATTGGTACCAAAAAGCTTCTGCCCCCAATGTAAACCCCAAATCCACATCAAAAATATTATTGTTTAAGTTAAGATAAGGTGATGCATACATACCGCCCTTAAGAACGATATCCATATTCTTTTTTTCTGCTCTTACTGGAAGAACAAATATTGCAATTAATACTAAAGATAATAAAAATTTTTTCATCTTTGCTCCTTACTTACCTAATGCTACTTTTTCTTCAACTATAGAAATATTATTTTTCTGTAATACTTCTATGCCTTTTTCCATATTATCAAACTTAAATACCATTAATGCCTGTTCGCTGGCTTTCTCAACAAAACCATACATATATTCAAGGTTAATATCATTTTCTGCCAAAACTTTTAATGCTTTTGCAAGTCCGCCCGGAGTATCGGAAACTTCTACTGCCACTACCGAAGCAGATGTAGCAATAAAATTGTTTTCTTTTAAAATTTTCTTTGCTATCTCAGCATCGTCAAGAACTACTCTTAATATACCGAATTCAGGAGTTTCGGCAATCGTTAATGCTTTTATGTTTATGCCGTTATCACCCAAAAGTTTACAAACTTCGGCAAGTCTGCCCTTTGTATTTTCAATAAAAATGGATAATTGATTTATTGTTTTCATATTCCCTCCAAAAAAATACTTCGTATTTAATGTAACTTTCTCTTATCAATAACTCTCTTAGACTTTCCTTCCGTTCTTGCAAGAGTTTTAGGTTCAACAAGTTTTACATTTACACCCAAACCGACTGTCTGGTCTATAGCTTTTTTAATTTTAGCTTTTATATTTTCCAAAACTTGCAATTCATCGGTAAAAAATTTCTCGTCAACTTCTACCAAAACATCCAGCTTATCCAACGCATTTTCTTCTCTGTCAACTATCAACTGATAATTCGGCAAAGCCTCGTCAACCTGCAGCAATGCATGCTCAATCTGTGTCGGGAAAACATTTATTCCTCTAACAACTATCATATCATCGGTTCTTCCTTTTATTTTGCTAAGTCTCGGTACCGTCCTTCCGCATTTGCATGTTTCGTAAGTAATAGAAACGATATCTCTTGTTCTGTATCTTATTAAAGGAATTGCCTGTTTTGTCAATGATGTAATTACAAGCTCACCGGGCTGTCCTTCCGGAACGGGCTGATTTGTTACCGGATCAATTATTTCCGGATAGAAAACATCAGACCATATATGAAGCCCTTCTCTGTAAGTACATTCCTGCGCTACTCCCGGACCACAAATCTCGGAAAGTCCGTAAATATCGGTTGCCGTCATATTCAATGTTTTATCGATAGTATCTCTCATTGCGATACTCCACGGTTCTGAACCGAATATTCCCACTTCCCAGCTTGAAGTTCTCGGATCAATTCCCAATGCTTTCATTTCTTCAGCCAAATATAAAATATAACTCGGCGTGCAAGCTACAATTCTTGGCTTAAAATCCTGCATTAACTTAATCTGTCTTTTTGTCTGTCCTGTAGCGGCAGGAATAATTGTGGCACCTAATCTTAATGCACCGTAATGTATTCCTAAACCACCTGTAAATAATCCATAACCGTAAGAAACCTGAATAATATCACCTTTCTTACCGCCAGCACAAACGATAGATCTTGCAGCAACATCCGCCCACAAGCGAAGATCTCTTTTAGTGAAACCTACAACCGTAGGATTTCCTGTTGTTCCGCTGGATACATGAATTTCTGCAACATTTTTTATATCGGAAGAAAATAAACCGAACGGATAAGAATCTCTTAAATCTTCTTTAGGTGTAAAAGGTAATTTTGTTATATCATCTATGGATTTAACATCAGTAGGAACTATTCCCAACTTGTCAAATTTTTGTTTATATATTGGAGAATTATCATAGACATATTTTACAACTTTTACCAATCTTTCCGACTGAAGATTTTTTAAATCTTCCTTACTTGCACATTCTACTTTTTCATTATAAATCATAAATCCTCTTTATTTTGCAGATGCAAAAATTTCTAAATTCTTATCCAAAAATTGCGGTTTTATCGTTTCTTTTAAAGCCTTCTGCCAACTTTCGTCGGAAATTTTTAAATGTTTAGACAAAACCCCCAACATATATGTATTTAAAAATTTAGGATTTGAAATTTTTTCTTGCCCTTTAACAAAATCATCATACAAATCAGTTCCGTCTTTTTTAAGAAGTTCTGCCATTCTTTCATGTTCACCTTTATCGAAAGAAAGTAAATAATCAACTTGTCCGGCCTCTATTATCGGCGAAAATACTTCTTTACCTATTCTTACATGAGATTCTACGGAACCGCCTCTTTGTGCCATACCATGAACTTCAGATTTTTTTACATGGTATCCGTCATACATTGCAGCAAGCGCTACAATTTCTGCAGCAGTTAGTATTCCCTGCCCGCCGGTTCCACAAAATAAAATATTTATTGTACTCATATTAACTCCTTAAAACTTCTACTTTGATTCTTCCAACGCACCAAAGCGACACTGTTGTACACAAACATTACAGCCTGCACATAAATTTTCATTTAATTTTATATTGCCATTCTCATCTTTAAATATTGCAGGGCAGTCAACACTTGTACACATATAACATTTTTTACATTTATCTGCAAAAAATTTCGGTGCAGGTTTCTTGCTTCTGTCTATCATTTTGCAAAGACCTATTCTTACTATCAAAACGGAAAGTTCGTCTTTTGCAGTATATTCTTTTATTTTTGATTCTATAACCGCAGAACTGTCACCGACAACTTCTACATTATCAGCACCACAAGCTTTACATATCTGAACTAAATCAAGCCTTTTCGTTTGTTCTCCTTTAGCCGTAACACCTGTTGCAGGGTTAGGTTGTGCGCCTGTCATGGCTGTCGTTCCGTTATCAAGAATTATTATAACACCTTTAGTTTTGTTGTATGCACAGTTGATTAATCCTTCTATTCCGGAATGACAAAATGTCGAATCGCCTATAACGGCAACTGCCTTATCTCTACCTAAAATTGAAGTTAGGCTACTCATTATTGTAACACTCGAACCCATACAAACCGTTGTATGAAGAGCAGACAACGGAGGCGTTGCGCCAAGCGTGTAACAACCTATATCGCCGGCTACAACAACTTTTGTTTTCCTTAATGCAACAAAAGTTGCCCTGTGCGGACATCCCGGACATAAAACAGGTTTTCTTCCTGCTTTAGGGTAAGATGTTTTAGGTTTGCCCTCAACGATATCTCTAACAGATTCGGGATTAAGTTCTCCGACTCTGTAAGTATAATGTTTTCCCTGACATTTTATTCCCATCTGTAACAGATGTTCCTCAATAAAAGGTTCACTCTCTTCAACAACTACAACTTTTTTTACCTGAGAACAAAATTCTTTTATTTTCTTATCAGGAAAAGGAAATGTCATGGCAAGTTTCAATACAGACGCATTCGGATATGCTTCTTTAACATACATATAAGAAACACTGTCGGTAACCATACCTAAATTCTTATCGTTTATTTCAATGGAATTTTCTTTAAGATTTTCTGAAAAATCCTGCATTTTTATTAATTTTTCTTCCAAATCAATATGCTTTTTATAAGCATTTGCAGGAACCATAACATATTTTCTGGGATTTTTCTCAAAAGGTTTGTTTTCAACTTCTGTTCTTTCGCCTATTTCAACATTTTCTTTAGTATGAGCAACTCTCGTCGTCATTCTGAAAAGAACGGGAGTATCAAATTTTTCGCTTATTTCAAAAGCAAGTTTGATTAATTTTTTAGCTTCTGCGGGAGATGACGGTTCCAACAGAGGAATCTTTGCGAATTTTGCAATAAGTCTGTTATCTTGCTCGTTCTGAGAAGAGTGCATCCCCGGATCGTCGCCGGTAACAATAACAAAACCTGCGTTTATTCCCGAATATGCAGATGTCATTAACGGATCCATTGCAACATTTACTCCGACATGTTTTGACGAGTAAATAGAACGAACGCCGGCAAAAGCTGCACCGAGTGCAACTTCAAAAGCGACTTTCTCGTTTATTGACCACTGTGCATCAACTTCTTTAAATTGTGTAAAATACTCCAAAATGTCTGTTGCAGGCGTTCCCGGATAGGACGCTGCAAATTTAAGCCCTGCTTCATAAGCTCCCTGTGCAAGAGCTTCATTTCCTGATAAAAGTTTATAGTTATTCATAGTTCGTATATTTTACTTTTTTTATAAAGATGTTTCAACAAAAAAATCGCTTGAGGTGATTTTTTTGCTGAGAGATGAGGGTTGAGGGCTGAGATTTTGAATAGAAAAGATTAACGGCAATGTACAGCAATTATTAACTGGAATTTATTTCTCTGCAATTTTTTCAATTTCTTTTAGGACGGAAATAATATGCGAGCGTTTCTTCTTTGAAAACTTCGAAAGAAAATATTTTGCTTGTACCAAATCTTTTGAAGAAGAATCTGTTTCTTGATTTTTGTCGGTAAGTAAACTGTTATAAGAAACTCCCAACGCCTCTGCTATTCTTACAAAAGTATCCAAACTGGGCTTATCAACATTTCGTTCTATACCACTTAAAAATTTATAATCCATTCCGGCTTTCTCTGCAACTTCTTCCTGCGTAAGCCCCAATCTTTTTCTTTCTTCTCTAATTCTTTTCGCCAAAATTGTATAAATATTTTCTTTCTTTTTCATAAGTTCTCCTAATTTTATAATATTCTCTCATTTTATGAGATTTTTTCAAACCCGACATAAACCGATTTTTTATTACTTACATAACTTGACTTTTTTTATCTTTTAGACTATAATTATTATAGTAATAAAAAAGTAAAAATAATAAAAACGGAGGTTTTTATGAAAAATATAAAAGGATTTACATTGATAGAGTTAGCTGTAACGCTTGTTGTAATTATCATTTTAATGTCTGTCTCTGTACCTATTTACAGATCTAATTTAATAAATTACAAAAGGGCGGAAGGGTATGCTCTGCTTGCAAGTATTCGTTCTGCACAAGAACAGTATTATGCTGAGTACGGAAATTTTTTATTATCAGCAAATAGCAGCGCAGGAGACAATATGAATTGGACCGGTACTTTTTATACTTATAACGAAAAAGTTCTTGGAATTAATGCAAAAACTAATAAGTATTTTACAAAATTCTGCATTCGCAGAGGAAACAATGTTTGGGACACCATGCGTTATGCTTTTTGTGCAGAGGTACATAGTGAAGAAGAAAAATTAACCATGATTTACAATTTAAATGACGGAGTTACAATAAAATAATATAATTCTATTTAAATTTATTTACACCAAATGTTTTCTGAGGAATTGGCCTGTATAAGATTTTGGAGAAACGGCAATCTTTTCAGGGGCGCCCTCGGCAACAATCTTTCCGCCGCCGTCACCGCCTTCCGGACCTAAATCAATTATCCAGTCTGCCGTTTTTATAACATCCATATTGTGTTCAATAACCAAAACGGTGTTACCCGCATAAACAAGCTTATGCAGAACATCTAACAGTTTTTTAACATCGTCAAAATGTAAACCCGTAGTAGGCTCATCAAGAATATATAATGTTCTTCCTGTTCCGCGTTTAGAAAGTTCCGTTGCAAGCTTTATTCTCTGTGCTTCTCCACCGGAAAGCGTGGTAGAAGACTGACCGATTTTTATGTATCCTAAACCTACTTCGTTAAGCGTTGATAAAATATTTTTCAAACGAGGAATATTTTCAAAGAATTTTGCTGCTTCTTCAACGGTCATATTTAAAACTTCGTCAATATTTTTGCCTTTATATTTTATCTGCAAAGTTTCTTCATTAAATCTTCT
>JAFPUA010000050.1 GCA_017413305.1 Candidatus Ruminimicrobiellum caprinum | reverse complement strand
CTATTTGTTCCGCCGGTAAGTACTAATTCACCACCGTCTGCTATTGCTATATATTTTTCTGCAATAAGGTTACCTGCAGATGATGTTAATTTTCCTGTTGAGTCTATTGCTATTGTACCTGCACCTGTGTCACTATCTTTCGTTGCGGTTAATACTGCACTATTTGTTACAGTACCTTTAACTGTTATTGTGCTCTGGGTAACATCTGCTTTGTTATTTATAAATGAGCCTGCATCAAATACTGTTTCGCCGTAAGCTGAACTTAATGCAGTTACTGAGCTGATATTATCTACATAAGTACCTGATGTTCCGCCCGTAAATGTTACTTTACCTGCGTTCTTAATTGCGTTAGGAGTATTTACTTTATTTACATCAGATATGAACTGAGAATCTGCATCTACTTCTACAGAATCTTGCGCAACGTCACCGTTTTCCGTATTTGTAAACTTGGTTTTTTCAAGTTTAAATACACCGGTTGTACCTTCTATTTTGTTGTTATTCAAAACATCTTCTACATCTTTTATTGTAAATGTACCTTCGTTCTGTATCTTTCCGTTTGTATATTCTCCGTCACCGTATGTATCAATTTCGTTTGTTGTGGTTAAAGATGCACCTGCTGCAACAAATACTGTTGTAGATTTTATTACGCCACTATTTATTGTATCACCTGAAAGAACGGAAAATTTGTTCTGGTTTATATCTGCTGTGTTAGTTAAGCTTGTTTCAACCTGAGTTTCACCGTTTGTTGTTTTTGTATTAATTGCATTAGCGTTGGTCATGGTTGTTTTAGCTGTATCTGAAGATTTTAATACCAAAACACCTTCGTTTTCTATTCCGTCAGTTGTTGTAACATATTCGGAATCTACAGTGAATTTTGCTGCAGAGTTTACTATTATTTTTTCCTGGTCAACAGCACCTTTACTTCTAATGTTGCCATCAACTATGAAATTACCTTTAGAATTTGCATTTGTTATATTGTTTAAGCTATCAACTGTGGTATCAGGTGCGCCACCTTTAATTATATATGTACCATCGTTAACTATTGCAGCATCTGTGGTTGTACCGTCAGTTGCGTTTCTTAAATCTGTTATTGTTCCTGCTGTTGCGGTGAAGATACCGTTTTCTTCTACCGTTATTGCGGAACTTGCAATTGCTCCTGCGGTTACATCTAAGCTACCGCTGGAAACTTTAACATTTTGATAACTGATTGTTTTACCGGAAGCCAACGTTGCCATACCGCCAACTGCCGTTCCTTCCGTTTTTCCGATATTTAAGTTGTTTGTTGCTACGGTTGACTGGTAAGCAGCTGCTGCTACTGTTAAATCATTAATTACAAAAGCTTCATTATCTGTTTTGTCAGGATCAATATTTACAATGTTTACTATACCGCCGTTGTTTGTTAATGTATTTACCTGACCTTTATACATTACATTTACAATTCCTTGTGTAAGCGAACTGTCTGCGTAGTTGTTTACTACTATTGTAGGATCAAAATCTTTAGTTATTTCTAAGCTGTTACCGCTTAGGTAGTTGTTTATGATCATTGCAGAACCGCTTGCCAATGTTCCTTTAAAGAACAATGATTTGTTACCTGTTAAATTAATTGTCTGAGAAATTTCTTTTCCATTTACATTCAAGTCTATTTCTTCATCTGCGCCATCTGCAAATGTTATTGATGTAGTACCTGTACCTTTAATATTTGCTAAATCGCTTGATTTCAATAATTTTAACTCGATTCCATTTTCATTATTATTTTCTACTGTACCTGCTCCCTGTAAGCTGTTAGCTGTTAATTTTTTACCAGCTCCAAGTTTAAATACATAACCTGCATCTACAGTTACGGTATCCTGTTCAATATCGTAACTTGTTGTTATTTCTGCTTCTTCTGAAAATGTTTTGTTGAATGTTACTTTACCGGTACCTATTATGTTATTTGTTAATGTTTTAGCTGCTGAGGTAAGTGTAAGAATAAGTTCACCGTTGTTGGTAATAGTATTTGTCTGAACAAATGTTCCGCCCTGATCTTCTATATTCTGAACATCTAAGTTATCTAAATCTATTGCCAACTTGGTATTTTCATCAATATTCAAACCATATTGTTTTATTTTGTAACCTGTAGTACCTACACCCATATCAATGTTAACACCGCTAACCGTTGTAGTACCTTTATTTACACCGTTTTGAAGGATGTTATTATTGAATGATACTGCTGTTTCTGTTAATGAACCTATAATTTTAAACAAACCACCGTTAGATATTCCGGTGGTAACAGTTGTTTTTGCAGCATTTGCCGTAAGGGTTGCATCCTCTTCAATTGTTACTGTATTCTGTTCCAATGTCGCATTTTCACCAAAGTTTACTGTTCCTGCATTTATTTTCGTAGTACCAGTACCTTTGATACCGCCTTCCATTGCCGATGTTGCTTCACCGTTAAACTGAACTTCTCCTTCATTATAAACATCTGCTATAGTTGCAGGAGTATCTGCTCCATCATTGTTCCCGCTGAATGTTGCTGCACCACCGAATTTAACTATACCACCTTTATTATATATAACTCCATCCTGTGCAACGTTGTCTGTGAAATTTGCTGAACCTTTGAATTCAATTTCTGATGTAGCTGTACCGTTATAAACTGTACCTTTACCTGATGAATAGTTTTCTGTAGCAGAAAAACCATCACCGAATGACATAGAAGAATTGGTAGAATTGTTATTTGCAACTGCACCGTTTCCATCCATATAAGCATATGTGTAAGGAGCTTCTGTAAGTTCAAAAACAGGGTTTCTGTTACCTGTAAATGTTGCATTTTTGCCAACTGTAATTGAGCTACCATTTGATTTGTTAGCCAATGTCATGAACTGCTGATCTTTAAATGTTGCATTATCACCTATTGTATAAGTACCACCAAAGTTGGTAATTGCGCTTCCGTTATGATCAAATGTTGCATTGTCACCTATAGTATTTATATTAGCTTCATTGTTTAAAGCCTGTGAGACATTTTTAAATAATGCACCGTCACCGATTTTAATTTCACTTCCTGCATTACTATAAATACCTACATCATAAGCATCACCAACAATTGGATCCTGATATGTTGTACGAGTAAACTGAGCATTGTCGCCAATTTCTATATAGCCAAGGTTTTTAATATCGCTTCCGCTGTATGGTTCTGAACCATGCTGAGCTGAATTGTCACTAAATACTGCATTGTCACCAATTACGATATTTCCTGTTGCTGCGTTATAAATTGCGCCACCGGATTTTGCACTGTTTTTAACAAACTGAACACCATCGCCCATCACAATGTTACCTTCATTATATATAGCACCACCGGCTGTTGTTGCAGTGTTACCTGTGAAAGTTGCATTTTCAATATACATTGATCCAACTTGAGGATTTCCGCCAACAAGCACTTCAGATGTTGTGCCTTTATGATTGTAAATCGCACCACCATTTGCTGCGGAGTTCTGTTCAAATGTTGAACCTGTAACTTTTACATAACCATCATCATTTGCATCATTATATAAGTAGTTGTCTATCGCACCACCGTTTGTAGCTGCTTGGTTGTTTTTGAATGTTGTGCCTGAAATATCGAGCTTTGCAGCAGAATTATTACCTAAATTGAAACCTCTTGTTCCAAGAGCACCAGCTCTTGCTGCTGAAATATTACTGTCAAATGTGCCACCAGAAATTGTTGTATGAGATTCTGCGCCTAGGAAAAGTGCGCCTGTTCCATCGCTGTCATCGGCATCATTTGTTGCGCTGTTACCAGTAAAATTAGTGTTTGTTAAAACACCTTGTTTCATTATACCTATAGCACCAACTTCTGATGCCGTGTTATTTGTAAATTCGGAATTTGTTATTGTAACATCAGATACGGTTGAAGCTGCTTTTGTGTAAATTGCTCCACCGTAAGTAGCTTCGTTTTTGTCGAATTTTGAATTTTCAACGTTAAGTGTACCTTTGTAGTTGTATACTACACCACCTATTGTATCTGTACCGGAATTTTTGAAATTTTGGAGGGTTACATCTTTGATTGTGGTCGTCTGACCATCGTTCATTCTGAAGCCTGCATTGTTGTTACCTTCGGTTGCATCTATTGTTCTTCTTGTTCCTTCAACATCACTCTTTATTGTTATATCAGTAACTGCAGAATTAACTGTTACAGGACCGAGACTTGTTTCGGTAGAACCTGCAGTAATACCTGCTTCATCAATTTCTACATTAACTGACTGCACTGTTCCATCAGACTGGATTATTGATAAAAAATCCGTAAAACTTGCCGGCGTTTGAGCGTAACTCAATGGCGAAAATGCCAATGTTGCAGTTAAAACTACCGCGAAAAACTTACTGGACTTCTTGATGAATCTGTTAAACATTTTTACCCTCCCAGGTAAATTTCATATTTTTTATTTTATTTTTTCCAATTTTCTTATATTTTTTTATTTTTCGAAGACAAATTTTCTCCTGCGAGAAAAAACATATATTCCCGTCGGAAAATTAAAAATTTACAACGTCAAAAAAGAAAAAATTTAGAAAACCAGAGTTTTATTCTACAAAATTTATTTAAAAATTGCAAGTATTTCCAACTAGTGAAAAATTTGTGAAAAATTTTGAAAAAACTTTTAGAAAAAATAAAAATTTAGTGTAAAAGATTTGGACATTGGGAAGTGAGATAAACTATACTTTAATTCTAAAAATCGTACATTCAACCATGGATGACGGGAATTGAACTTTCATCATAGAAATATAACAGACAAAAGAAAAATTCATAATGTTGACTATATTTAAAACATTATGAATTTTTATTGTGATATGATTTAATTTACAAAAATAAAAGGGTCATCTACTGGACAAATATTCAAACCTATTCATTTATGAAGAAATTATGTCAAACTTTGTCGGGATTAATAATATTAGATTTAACAATAATAAAATCAAAATTTACTAATCTTGTGTCCTTTTTTCTAAATTCCCCTAAACTTTTTCGATATTATACCTAAATCCTACTTAATAATGTAATCTGCTAATAATATTCTTAGATGAAAAAAAAATTTTAAATTTTCACTTTTTTAGGTATATTTCTTGTATTATTCTAAGCCATTAATTCCATATCCACTAAAATCACAAATATCCCGTATCAATGCCAGGGAATAGCATTGATACCCCCCAGTCTTTCATATATCCAGTATATTCCATAAACCGTAAGTAAATTATACATTAAACAAAAAAAAATACTTTAAAATTTTAATTTTGATTGTTTTACTTTTAAATAATTATTAATATATTTTTATAATTTTGGAACAAACATTGATAGTTCAGGAGACATTGTTGAAAGATTCCATACTCCAACTTTCATCTTTTTTATTCTTTTACCATCTCCAAAATCAAGCAAATCTTCTCTTTTATGAACATTCAAAAGTTTATTCAAACTACCAATATCAGCAGATGTTATTAAAAAAGCCTCTTCAGGATTTATTAATTTACAATATGCCCATAATTGTCCTAAATCTCTAAGAGTTAATTTTGTTTTTTTTGCTTCAATAAAAAATAATTTTATATTGTTATTTTTCTTTGCAATACCAAGAACATCAATTTGAATATCTACACCAACTGCAAGGTCATTTATTATACCTATTTTTTCTAAAACTTTATCCAACCTTTCGTTATGAGTATCAATAGTTGTAATGCTATAACTTCTATATTTATCTTCCAAATAGTGTTTAAGCCATATACACATTGGTTCATACAATTCAACTTCTTTTGATACATTTTTCTTATTTATCATAACCCAAATCCTTTGCTATTTGTTTCCAAGAATTATAATGATTACCCCTGATTTCCTCAGGAATAAAGTTATCATTTTCTCCAGGATGTGAAGGTTTATTTCTATTTATAATACGAGTATCCCAAAAATATTTATGAGTTTTTTCTTTTATATCTTTTCCTTCACTTAAAAAAGCTGTTTCCATTTCTTTTACATAGTTTTCAAGAGCAATATTTTTATGTTCTATACCAAAACCAATAATTTTAAATTCATTTGCATATATCTTTATTTGGTGTTCTTTCTTCCAAAAATTATGATAACCTTGATTATATTTTGTTAAATTACCATCTCTAATATTAGGATGAGCCCAATCAATATTTTGAACAGGAACATCAATACTTTTTAATAAATTACATATATCAACAACCATATACCAATTTTGTGGTATTTCAATATAAACTCTATGCATATACTCAATTCCTCTTTCAGTATTACTTCTTCTAATATATGCAGTAGTATCACAAAACCCTTTTATAAATTGTTTTCTTTCATCATATGTAAAATTAAAAATATCTTCATGAATTCTCATGTTTGCATGAGTAGTGGCAGAACCAGTATATCTTAAAATTTCTCTAATTAAATATTCCGTATTAGGCTTTGAAAAAAACAAGATTGTAGCTCTTTCTTCTTGCGAAAAAGAAATACCATTTCCAATTAAAGGTTCGAGAATATTACGAATATTAGAAATACTTGCCCTTACATATAGCGGAATATCGTGAAACTCATCGGTTTTAATAACTTTATGAGGTATTTCAATTGATATTGTTGTATTAATGCTATCTCTTTTAATTTCTCCATTCCCAGAAATCATACCGAGCAAATATGCCATTTCATTATTCATATTTATCACTTCCATTTTTATTTTTTAATAAAAATTAATATATATTCATGCACCTTATTAATTCTAAATTTATATGGATATCCAAGAGGTTTCATATTATTATATTCTGTTTGTCTATCCCATATAACTATATCATCAAGGATATAACCTTTTTGCTGAAGTTCCATTATAATATCACAATGTAAAGGATAAAAATTGCTCTTCTTTCTTATATCCATAACATTAACAATACAATAGGCATCTTTTTTTAAACACTTGTGAACTTTTGCAAATAACTCGCCTAACAAAGTAATAAACTCTTTGTAATTAGATATATTTCCTAAATCTTTTTTATTATCAGAATAGTTTACATTTTTTTTTATATCTGCAGTCCTCCTCATATTAAGAATATCCCAATAAGGAGGAGATGTTAAACAAATATCAAAGTAATTTTCTTTTAATTTTTCTAATTCTATAAAACTATCACCTGTAATAATATTTATATTTTTATCATTATTTATACGGGTTCTTGCTATTTGAGAAAAATCTTTAGATAAATCTATACCTGTTCCTTTTGACTTTAAATTATGTGTAGCAACCATTGTAGTTCCTATTCCATCAAAGGGGTCTAAAACATTTCTTCCTTTTTTAGAAAAAGTATGTAGTATTTTTTCGCATAGTGCCACAGAATATGAAGCAGGATGTTTTAATATTTTTTCATCGCTTGTTTT
>JAFPUA010000049.1 GCA_017413305.1 Candidatus Ruminimicrobiellum caprinum | reverse complement strand
TACGCGGTTTAGGCAAAGATTTTCTCCTCTACCATTTTAGCAAGAATATGGAACAACAATATATGACATTCCTGTATTCTTCCGGTAATTTTAGATGGGGCTCTGTAACACATATCGGACAAAAGTTTCAATTGTCCGCCGTCTTCTCCTGTAAAACCTATAACAAATAACCCCATTTCTTTAGCCTTTTCGACGGCTTTTATAACATTAATAGAATTACCTGAAGTTGTTATAGCCATAACTATATCGCCTTTATTTGCAAAAGCTTCTATCTGTCTGGAGAAAACATAATCATAACCGAAATCGTTTCCTATAGCCGTAACGGAAGAAATGTTTTCCGTCAATGCTATCGCAGGAAGAGCATTTCTGTTCTTCTCAAAACGACAAACAAGTTCTGCAGCAAAGTGAAGTGCATCGCAAGCCGAACCGCCGTTACCAAAAATTATGGTTTTTTTACCGTTCTGGTAAGCTTCATTAATTTTATTTGCAATAGACTGAATATAGACAAGCTGTCCTTCGTCTAACATTTTTTTCTTTGTATCGATACTTTCTTGAATAAGAGAAACAATTTTATTTTTCATTTTGCTACAGCCCTCCTATTTGTTAAATACATATTTCGGCAAAAAGTCTGTGCAGATATTTCCTCTATGGAAATATTCGTTGCCCATAATCTTTGCATGAAGTGATGATGTGTTTTTTATATTTTCTATTATTACTTCTTTCAATGCTCTGGACATTTTTGAAATAGTCTCTTCTCTCGTCGGAGCATAAGCTATAATTTTTGCTATCAAACTGTCGTAAAAAGGCGGTATCGTATAGCCGGAATATACATGAGTATCAACTCTTATTCCCGGACCACCCGGTAAATAAAGTTTACCGATCTTTCCCGGGCAAGGAATAAAATCTTTGTCAGGATCTTCGGCATTTATTCTGCATTCTATGGCATGGTTTCTTATTTTTATAGTTGACGAATCAAAAGAAAGCTGTTCACCTGCAGCAAGCTTAATTTGTTCTTTTACCAGATCAATACCGGTAACAATTTCAGTTATGGGATGTTCTACCTGAATTCTTGTATTCATTTCCATAAAATAGAAATTCATATGCTTATCAACAAGAAATTCCACCGTTCCTACCGTAATATATCCTACTGCCTGTGCAGCAGCCTGCGCAGCTTTACCCATTTTCTTTCTTAAAGTATCGGAAATAAACGGAGAAGGGCTTTCCTCAACAAGTTTCTGATGTCTTCTCTGAATAGAACAATCTCTTTCCGGAAGATATACTACCTTACCCTTGCTGTCGCCTAAAATTTGGAACTCTATATGGTGCGGTTCTTCAATATATTTTTCCATGTACACATCAGGGTTACCGAAATTTGCTTTTGCTTCGGTCTGTGCCATGATGATAGAATTTTTTAAAGATTCCTCTGTTACAACTACTCTCATACCTTTACCACCACCACCGGCAGTAGCTTTAATTATAACAGGATATCCGATTTTTTTTGCAAGTTTATATATTTCGGGGTCATCGGGATTAACCGGCCCGTCGGAACCCGGAACTACGGGAACTTTTGATTTTATCATTAATTGTCTTGCTGCAATTTTGTCACCCATTTTTTCTATAGAACTTCTTCTCGGTCCTATAAAAGAAATACCGCAACTTTCACAAACTTCGGCAAAATATGTATTTTCGGAAAGGAAACCGTATCCCGGATGAATTGCATCAGCCCCTGTAATTTCTGCTGCAGAAATAATGCTGGGAATATTTAGATAACTTTCGCTTGAGGATGCGGGGCCTACACAGATAGATTCGTCTGCCATATGAACATGCATAGATTCTTTATCTGCCTCGGAGTGAATAGCAACTGTTTTGATACCAAGCTCTCTTGCTGCTCTTATAACTCTGCAGGCAATTTCGCCTCTGTTAGCAATTAATATTTTTTTAAACATTTTTATAATCTCCCGTTATTTCTCAGCAGTATCAACCAAGAACAATTCCTGTCCGTATTCAACAGACTGTCCGTTAGTGACGGAAACCTTTACTATTTTACCTTTTGTTGTAGCAACTACATCTTTTATTATTTTCATTGCTTCAATAGAACCGATTTTCTGTCCGGCCTCTATATGATTGCCTTCTACTACAAAAGGCGGTCTGTCATGTGCAGGAGCATTATAAAAAGTTCCTACCATTGTGGACTTTATGGGAACTATAGTATTTTGCACCTCGACAACAGCCTTTTTGCGTGTTTCAACTTTTTGAGCAACATCATTTCTTTTAACATACACGGAAGTGTCGCCGGATTCATATTCAAGTTCTTCAATGTCGGTATCTCTTATTGATTCCAAAAATTTTTTAATTTCGTTGTTATTCATAATACCTCAAAACACCTCAATACTTCAAAAAATTTTACTGAGAAATTCTTTCTACATATTCACCGGTTCTCGTATCAACTTTTATTCTATCGCCGACTTTAATAAATAAAGGCACTTTTATTTCTGCACCTGTTTCTATTTTTGCAAATTTTGTTAAATTGGTTACAGAATCACCTTTTATTCCCGGCTCAGCTTCAATAATAGACATTTCAACTATTAACGGCATATCAATACCAATCAGTTCTTCCTCAAGATATATTGCATCTATTTCCTGATTTTCTTTCAAATATTTTTCTTTACCATCAAGTTTTTCTACAGGAACTTCTATTTGTTCATATGTATTCATATCCATGAAATTATATTTGTCGCCATCAGCATACAAAAACTGTTTTTTATGTCTTGTTACTGATAATTCTTCAAATCTTTCACCGGATTTAAATGTTCTGTCTATTGTGCCGCCTTTCTTTACATGTCTGAGTTTTACTCTCATAACAGCACCGCCTTTACCCGGTTTATGGTTCTGGAACCATGTTATTTGGTAAGGCTCGTTATCAACTAAAATTACAAGTCCGTTTCTAAAATCTGCTGTAGAAATCATTTTTTATCTCCTGTTTAAGTTTACTTTTAAAGTTTATATACAAAACATATCCTTAATTTTATCTAAAATGCCTTTTATTGTCAAGAAAAAACCATTACAAATTGCCGTTCTCCGCACCTTGTTTAGCAAGCTTATCGGCAATATCGTTTTTCTTATT
>JAFPUA010000048.1 GCA_017413305.1 Candidatus Ruminimicrobiellum caprinum | reverse complement strand
TTTTTCTGTTTTAGGATATTTAAAAGAAATGTTATTTATTGAGATTTCTTTTTTTATGTTAATAATTTTTCCTTCGTCGTATTCCTTATAATCTTTACCCCTCGTATTTTTTAAGTCATTGTATACGGAATTTACCGAAGGCATAAAAAACATCATCGTATTTAAAGCAAGCTGCATTCTGTTTAAGGACGGCATCAATCTGACTGCCGCCATAGCAAAAACTGCCATCTGGGCAATAATTTGCGTAGCATTCATATCTCTGTAAAGCAGGAAAATAATAACAGCAAGAATACCAACAACAATTATGGTTTCTATAAGAAGTCTTGGCATTTGTGTAAGTATATTAAAATTTTTCTGTGCGGAAACTAATTGTGTGGCACTATCATAATAATTATCAATAAAAAATTGTTCTTTCTGCAAAATTTTAATATCTTTTATTGCACCTATCGCCTGTTGTACCCATTTTATCATGCCGGACTGATGTTTTTGGTTTTTCTCGGAATAAATTTTTAATTTAGGTTTTAAATTTTTAAATATTCCTAAAAATATTCCCATAAAAAGCACAAACAAAATAAGAGTCACAACTTTATTCATAAAGAAAAGAAATACTATTACTAATAAAAATACTATTGCCTCGGTTAAAAGAAATGTTAAATTTGTGACAAAAGTAGAACAGCTCACCGTATCACCCGTTACAATTCTTATCATTACGGAGCTGTTTATTCCTAAATGATATGAGTACGGCTGGGTTAAATAGAATTTCATTAATTGATAAGAAATATCTTTCTGTGCATTAAACAAAATTCTATACTGACAATAATATACAAACAGCATATAAATATTTTTTAATATATAAACTGCTATCAATACAAAAGCTAAAAATATCAGAAAATTTGTTTGATTTTGTATATGTAAGAAATTATATACGGCAGAAATTTTTCCTCCGGAAGTCAACATGCCGGGATTGATAACTATATTTATGAAAGGAAAAATCAGTGTAATGCCGATAAGCTCTAAAAAGCCTGCAACTAAAATAAGACAAAATAAGACAGCAAATTTTATTTTCTGTCTTCTGTTATAAATTACATTTAATTTGTGGAAAATATCCAATGCTAATTTTAACATATTTTTCTCTGAAATAAGCAATAAAAAACTAAGATATAATTATACATTATTTCGAATAAAAATACAAAGAAAATCGCTCTCGCGATTTTCTTGTAATAAATATTTTTAAATTATATTCCAAAATTTTCAATTTTAACGGTGCAATATTTTGAGTTTAGGCAAGGCGTCAGTGTGGAGAACCTTTTTTAAAATACAAAATCGGAGTCCAAAATCTTCTATTTTTAACCTTTAATGGCGCCGGCTGCAATACCCTTCACAATATGCTTCTGCATCAAAAGATATATTATAACAATAGGAACAGTGGCAATGGTTAAACCTGCCATTAAAAGAGGATAATCCGTCATATGAGTGCCCTGGAATACCATCAAACCTCTCTGGATAGGCATCTTGGCTGTATCCTGCAAAACAACTAATGCTAACAAGAATTCATTCCAAATATTTAAACATTGAATAATAACAAGTGTTGCAACTGCCGGTTTTGCTAAAGGAAGTGCTATTCTCCAATAAATACCAAAACGAGAACACCCGTCAATAAGCGCTGCCTCTTCAATTTCTCTCGGTAAATCTTCAAAGAAAGATTTTAATAAGAACAAACCGAATGCAATGCCACCGCTAATATAACACAATAATAAACCTGTTCTTGTATCTAATAAATGTAAACTCTTAAGCAAAAGATATAAAGGAACAAATGCGCCCGGGATAGGAATTAACAAAGTTGAAATCAAAAGATAAAAAAGAAATGTTTTTCCCCAGAACTCAAGCCTCGCAAAACCGTAAGCTGCCATCGATGTAACAAGAACGATTGCAGAAACTCCGACAACCGTATAAATAAGACTGTTTAAGAAATATAAACCGAATTTTGCTTTAAAGAAAGCTTCGGTATAGTTTGCCCACTGCCAAGTTTCCGGGAACAATGTTATACTTTTAAAAATTTCTTCGTTAGTTTTTAAAGATGAAGATAACATCCAAAAAACAGGGAATATACAAGTAATTGCAACTGCAATCAAAATTACATGAGTTAAAACATCCAAAAAATTCTTCTTTACTTTAAATGCGTTCATTTTTGTTTACCCATTATATTTATTATTTGTTAAATTTTTTACTTACCCAAAGCTGAAACATTGACAGTATCAATAATACCATACCAAATATAACAGCCATTGCAGTGGAATATCCAAATTCTCCGTTATTCATAAACTGATAGATTTTTGTTATAGGCACATCGGTATGCCCTGCAGGTCCGCCCTGTGTCATAGAATATATCAAATCGAATATCTGCATAGCACCCAAAATAGTAAGAATTGTTACCATCGTAAATACCGGTATCATACTGGGAACAGTAATATTGATAAATTGCTGCCATTTATCTGCTCCGTCTACCTCGGCAGCTTCGTAAAGTTCGTTAGGTATCGTCTGCAAACCTGCCAAAAGAATAATAAATCCGTAACCAAAACCTTTCCACATATGAACTACAGCAACAGATGACAATGCCGTCTTTATTTCCGAAAGCCAAGCAAAGTCTTTAAACTGTTCAAAACCTATAGAAGCAAGAAAAGTGTTTAATATACCAAAATTACCATCGTAAATAAATTTCCAAATTAAACCTACAACGATACCTGACAAAACCGGCGGTAAAAAGAATATAACTCTGTAAATATTTTCACCGCGTATCTGTCTGTTAACAAGAATAGCCAAAAGAAGAGCCAAACCGTTCTGCAATGTTAAACACAAAAGAGTTATATAACCTGCATTTAACATAGATTTCCAAAATGCGGGGTTATGCAAAATAATATGTTTGTACTGTGCAAATCCGACAAAAAGCATATCCTTATCAATACCGTTCCACTGATAAAAACTAAGCTGGAATGTTCTGAGCAAAGGATATAAATTAAATACCAAGAACAGCAACAGCGCCGGTAAAATAAACAACATGTTAAATGTTTTTTCTTTTGGTGTTGCAGTAATCATTTTGCGATACCTTCAAATATTTTATTTTTTCATCTGTCTTAATTTTTCTGCCTGAACTTCCTGTACTGCTTTAGCCGGCGTTTTCTCGCCGATAATTACAGACTGCAAGTTAAGATTAATATAATTTGTAACTTGCCAAGCTTCAAGTTTCGGCAAGCTGTCAAATGTTTTTGTGATACTTTTTGAAAATTCTTGTAATACTTCAGGTAAATCCTGAGCACTTTCTTTATTGGAAGGAATGTTTAATGTATTTTCTGCTAAGAACGACTGTTGAGGTCTTTGAGTGAACCACTTTAAGAAAGCAATTGCTTTATCCTTTCTCGGAGATTCTCCATTAACAAACATCGAAGAACCATCTCCGCCAAATACTAAAAGAGGATATTTTGCGTCAGGTAATGAAGGCGGATACATTATTCCGTAGTTTAAGGAAGAATTCATTGACTTATAAACATTTATCCCCCAAGAACCGTTAAAAGTCATTGCGGCTCTGCCTGTGGCAAATGTTCTTTCTGCATCTTTATTTACCATAGTAACAATACCCGAAGCAAACATTTTATTGTTTTTCATTTCTTCAAAAAGTTGGAAAATTTTTAACCATCTGTTATCCGTATAAGGAATCTTTCCGTCGATAGTATCGATAATTCCTTGTTTACCTAATATAGACCATTCGTAAGAAGCTGCAAAAGCGCCTATAAGCCAAGCTTCACCGAAACCGCTGACAAAAGGCTGTATTCCTGCTTCTCTCAATTTCTTGCCTGCGGCTATAAACTCAGGCCAAGTTTTAGGAGGATTTTCCGGATCAAGACCGGCTTGTCTGAATAAATCTTTGTTATAATAAATCATCAAAGAACTTACATCAAGAGGGACACCGTAAATACCGGGTTTTACTCCCCACTCATTGTTAGGTTCAAAAGAATTTTCTATTAAAGACTTTTCAAAGAAAACATTTTTCCAACCATCGTTCATTGAGTCTGTTAAATCTGCAATATAACCGGCTTTAATATATGAGGCTAATTCTTTCTTATCACTTTGAGGATTGAATACATCCGGAAGGAGATGTCCGCTTGCTGCTGCCGTAATTTTGTTTTTATAAACATCACTTGGTGCATATGTTTCAAAAACTACTCTTACACCTGTTTCCTTATAATATTGATCTGTCAATTTTTCGAAGGCTTCCTGTCTATCCGTCATCCAATGCCATATTCTTACAGCATCTTCATTTTTCTTTGACTCGTTGTTGCTTGCAGTATCCGAACAGCCGGATATTATAAATATTGCTAAAAGCAAACATAATGACTTTATAGCAATAAGGATATTTTTCT